>DASZCB010000634.1:0-6295 GCA_035943575.1 Rhodanobacter sp.
GTTGACCAGGGTCTGGGTCATGCTGGGGTTAGTGCCGCGCAGGCTCACGCGATCACTTTCGTCGAAACCACCCTCGCTGGCGCTGGCGGAGCTGATGTTGACGCCCGGCAGTCGCTGCAGCGTGTCGGCCACGTTTTTGGCCGGCAGCTTGCCGATGTCTTCGGCGGTGACGACCTCGATGTGTGAAGCAGCATCCTTCTTCAACGCCAGTGATTCCGCCTCGCTATCGCGGATACCGGTGACCATGACGGTGCCCAGTTGCTTGGCATCCTTCTTGACCGGCTGATTGCTCTGGTTGGTCGAGCTGGACTGTGTCGTGTCCTGCGCATACAGCGCACCGGACACGCACAGGCTGGTGATGATGCTGGCGGCTAGCAATGTCTTGCGGTAATTCATGGTGTTCCTCCCCTCAGAGGCTGGCTTGAATCAAAACCGACATGGTGGCGGTCGTGGAATTGTGTGGTGGCTGGCTTGGCGCCGTGTCACTGGATCGCGGTCATCTCACTCTCCCTGCCGCTCGTCCAGAAACCAGCCTGCGGCGCCAATGACACCAAGCTGGCCGTGCTCGATCAGTCGAACCGGAACCTGTTGCAGATAGGGGCGCATCACGCCCTTGTTGAAGTAGCGTTCGGTGAAGCTGCTGGCGAGCAGGAACGACTGGATCTGCGGCAGGATGCCGCCAGCCAGGTAGACGCCACCGCGGGCGCCATACAGCAGCACCAGATCGCCGACGAAGCTGCCGAGCAGGCCACAGAAAACTTCCAGCGCTTCCACCGCCGCGCCGTCATTGCCGGCCAGTGCGGCGCCGGTGATCTCGGCCGGCGTCAGCAGTCGCGCCGGACTGCCGCGCAGTTCGCACAGCGCACGATAAAGCTTGAGCAGGCCCGGTCCGGACAGCGCATCCTCGAACGACACGTGCGGGCGCTCGCGGCGAAAAAGGCGCAGGATCTCGATCTCGCGCTCGTTGCCCGGCGCCAGTGAAATCTGCCCGGCCTCGGTGGCCAGCACCTGTGCCCGCGGCTGACCCGGCAGCAGAACGGCCGAACCCAGCCCGGTGCCCGGGCCCATCACCAACACCGGCCCGGATGCTGCCGGCTGGGCGGCCTCGATGATCGGCCGGATCTCGTCCGCATCGATGAACTGGGTGGCGTAAGCGAGCGCCTCGAAATCGTTGATCACCGCCAGCCGCTGGATGCCGAGCCCGTCGCGGATCTCGCGGATCGACACCGGCCACGGCAAGTTATCGTTGATGATCGCGTCATCCAGCACATAGCCGGCGCAGGCCACCGCGCAATGACGGATCTGACCCTGCACCGCTGCATGCGGCGTGCCGGCCAGCTGCCCGACAAAGTCCTGCAGCATCGCGGTGAGACTGGTCCAGTCGGCGCAGCTGTAGCGGTGATAGTGCAGCACGCTGACCGGACGCTTGCCCGCCGCGTTACCGACGACCAGCCCGATGCGCGCATGGGTGCCGCCGACATCGGTGGCCAGAAAGGGGCCCATAGAAGCCGACCCTGCGGAAACCGCCGCACCGGAAACCGGCGCGGCGACGCGTGCCGCCGCCGACGGCTGTTCCGCTGCGTGACGCTGGTTGGCCACTTTCCCCACTCCGCTCTCCCGTCATCAGGCAACGCGCTGATTGGCGTGCCGATGAATCCCCGCAGACCGGCTGTCGGCCTGATTCCGGCGGAGTCTGCTGTCAAAATGACAACGTTGTCAACTGAGGACATACGACTTTCACGAACTTTCGATACGGCATCGCAACATAACTGCCGCAGTACTTCGAGAGATGGCCTTAACTAGCCTATCGATTGGCTTCATATGGCGAGCCGTGAAGGTTTTCACGGTACTGCCGTCCGCGTGCCGCATTGCCGCACAAGCAACCCGGAATGGATGTCTGGACGGCCAGATGTGGCGGCGGAAAGAGGCGCCTTGGCGCAGTGCGAATTGACAACGTTGCACTTTCCAGCGATTAAAGAGACATTCCTGTCTGTCCCGGTCATTCGACCGGTGCGGTACGGTCGGACTCCGGGGAGAAGAGACCATGGCAACCACGCTGGCGGCAGCGCCGTCCGAACGCTCGAACATCGGGCCGATGCTGATCATCGGCATGCTGTTCTTCATCATGGGCTTCTTCACGTGGCTCAACGGGCCACTGATCTCCTTCGTGAAGGTGGCTTTCACGCTGGACGACATCAACGCATTCCTGGTGCCGTTCGCGTTCTACGTTTCCTACTTCGTGCTCGCGCTGCCCGCGGGTGCCGTGCTCAAGCGCACCGGCATGAAGAAGGGCATGGTGCTGGGCCTGTTCGTCATGGCCATCGGCGCGGCGCTGTTCGGCGAGTTCGTGCGCATTCGCATCTACCCCGGCGCGCTGGCCGGCCTGTTCGTCATCGGCGCGGGTTTGTCGCTGTTGCAAACGGCGTCCAATCCCTACATCAGCATCCTCGGCCCGATCGAGAGCGCGGCGCAGCGCATCGGCATCATGGGCATCTGCAACAAGGTCGCCGGAGCACTGGCTCCGCTCGCCTTCGGCGCGCTGGTGATGAAAGGCATCGATGCGTTCCTGGGGCAGGTCACCAAGATGGCTCCCGGACCTGAGCGCGAAGCCTTGCTCAACGATTTCGCCGCGCGCGTGTTTTTGCCCTACATGGCGGTAGCGGGCTTGCTGGCGGTGATCGCGGTAGTCATCGCTTTCTCCGCGCTGCCGGAAATCAAGCCGGCCGGCGCCAACAGCGAAAGCTCGGTCGGCCATGCCAAGGGCGGCATTTTCAGCTTTCCGCATCTGTGGCTGGGCGTGCTGTGCCTTTTCGTCTACGTGGGCGTGGAAGTGATGGCGGGCGACGCGATCAACACCTACGGCCAGGGTTTCGGCTTGCCGTTGCAGATCACCTCGCATTTCACCACCTACACCATGGTGGCCATGCTGGTGGGTTATCTAGTGGGTTCGGCGCTGATCCCGCGCGTGATTTCGCAGCAGCGCTACCTCGCCCTGTCGGCCGTGCTTGGCGTGCTGTTCGCGATCGGTGCCTACGTGACGCATGGTTATGCATCGGTGGCTTTCGTCGCCGCGCTCGGTTTCGCCAACGCAATGATGTGGCCGGCGATCTTCCCGTTGGCGATCAAGGGCCTCGGCAGTCACACCGAAGTCGGCTCGGCGCTACTGATCATGGGCATCGTGGGCGGCGCGCTGATCCCGCAGGTGTTCGTGCACCTCAAAGTGCACATCGATTTCCAGCTGGCCTTCGTGGTACTGATGGTGCCCTGCTACCTGTACATCCTTTATTACGGCCTGCGCGGTCACCGGGTCGGCCAGGAGCAGGCCGGGTAAATCACGCGTACGTCAGGAACAGGTTCATACGTTAGGATGGGTGCGACGCCTCGCATCATTGCGAGGCGTCGCTCTCGCGCCGGCACCTCCGGCAGCACACATTTTCGATGCACGAGGTTCAGCGGGTGCGTAGCGCCACTATCAAGGATGTAGCCGAACGGGCCGGCGTCTCGTTGAAGACCGTCTCGCGCGTGATCAACAACGAGCCTTCGGTGCATGCGCGCACGCGCGAGAAGGTGCAGCGCGAGATCGACGCGCTCGGCTATCAGCCCGACCCTTCCGCGCGCAGCCTGCGCAGTACCCGTGCGTACGCTCTGGGACTGGTCTACGACAACCCGAACGCGCACTACATCATCAACCTGCAGTGCGGCGTGCTGTCGGTGTGCCGCAACAGCGGCTTCGGCCTGCAGATCCACCCCTGCGATTCGGCCTCGCCGAAGCTCGCTGACGAGCTGTGCGAGCTGGTGCGCCGCTCGCGTCTGGCCGGGTTGGTGCTGGCGCCGCCGATGTCCGAACAGCCGGCGCTGATTTATGCGCTGAGCGAGGCGAAGATCCCGTTCATCCGGATCATCTCGGCGCGCAAGGATCCGCAGGACGGTTCCCCGTGCGTGTATGTAGACGACCGCGACGCCGCCTACGCGATAACCGAGCACCTGATCCAGCTCGGCCATCAGCGCATCGGCTTCCTGTGGGGCGGGCGCGATCACCGTTCCAGCCCCGAGCGATACCAGGGCTATGAAGATGCGTTGAAGGATTACGGCATCGCACTGGATCGCAAACTGATCATCGCGGGCGACTACACCTTCGACGACGGCTTCCGCGGCGCACGCAAGCTGCTGGCACTGAAGGATCGGCCCAGCGCGATCTTCGGCTCGAACGACGAGATCGCCGCCGGTGTGCTGGCGGCCGCCCACTCCGATGGCATCAACGTCCCGTACGAATTGTCGATCGCCGGCTTCGAGGACAGCCCGTTCTCCAAGCAGTCATGGCCGGCGCTTACCACCGCCCGCCAGGCCACCGAGGAAATCGCGCGGCACGCCGCGCTGCGGCTGATCGGCGACCTGCAGCGCGCAGCCAACGGCGAGCCGGTCAGTAGCGTCAACGAAGGCTTCAGCCCGGAGCTGGTGGTGCGCGGCTCGACCGCGCCGCGGCATACCGCGCCACCAGGACGCGGCACCACCAACCGGCGCAAGCCGGTCGCCTAGCGCAGGACAGCCCGCCGGGCCCGACATGTCGGGCCGGCGGACACCTCAGCCCCGCGCAATCAAGCCGATCGCCAGCAGCGCCAGCAGCACACCGCCGAGATTGAGCCGACTCAGCCGTTCGCGAAACACCAGCAGGCCGACCAGCGCGCCGAGCGCGACCACGCCGATGTTCATGCTGGCAAACACCAGCGCCGGGTGCTGCGGCAACGCACGATGACCGCGCAGGTAGAACAGGATGTTGCCGAAGTTAGCCAGCCCTAGCAGCGCACCAGCCAGCGCACTGCGCGCAGTGAAGCGGGTGTGGCCGCGCAGACGACGCCACAGCTGCAGCGCGAACGCGACCAGCAGCGCCAGCGCGAACATCACCTGCAGCGACGCGCCCAGCGGCACGCCGGCTAGCGCCACCCGCTTGAACAGGATATCGATCACGCCGAAGCCGCCGAACACCAGCAGCGGATATAGCCAGCCGGCGGTACCCGCATGCCTCGTGCTGTGTCCGCTGCGCCACACCATGCACAGCAGGGCGAGCAGACCGAGCGCGATGCCGACGGACTTGAACGCAGTGAGCTGTTCGCCAAACAGTACGAACGCCGCCAGCAACGAGATCAGCAACGACAGCCGCTGCGCCGCATCGCTGCGCACGATGCCGGCATGCCGCACCGACGCGGCAAGTGCCAGGAAGATCGTCGGCAACAGAATGCCCAGACCGATCAAGGCCAGCCACGGTGCACCCGCTTCGTGCAGGGTCGCCAGCGATGGCTGCAGCATCAGCGCCGTGAGCGTGCCGGCCACCACGTAGTTCCAGGCGATCGCCTGGCCCACGTCGACTTCGCAACGTCGCGCCAGCTTCAGCAGTACCGATACCAGCACGCTGCAGACGACGCTCAGGAAAACGTAAATCATCCAATACTCCCATCTCGCTGTGCCGCATTGTGGTCTGTAGACAGTGACCGCCACGGCCAGGTCAGCCGCGCATGCTTTTCACCAGCATCAGGATCGCGACGGCGATGATCGCCGACGCAAATATCCGGTTGAGCGCGCCCCGGGTTTTCGCCAGCCGTTTGGCACCCATCGCACCGAGCCAGCCGCCGACGATGCCACCACCGATGAACTCGGCTGCGACAGGCCAATCGATCAGGCCGGAGATCGCGTAGTTGATCGCGGCAGTCAGGCCGAATGCGCCGACGGCAAACAGCGACGTGCCGATGGCATGGATGATCTCCATCCCGCTGGCAAACATCAGCCCCGGCACGATCAGGAATCCGCCGCCAATGCCGAAGAAGCCGGAAAGACCGCCGGTACCCAGTCCCACCACGCCCAACCGCGGGTACATTCGCGGCAGCGGATAGCGATCCGGACCGCTGCGACGACCGCGCAGCATCAGCGCTGCAACCACCAGCATCAGCAGCGCAAACAGCACCAGCAAGTGCTGGCCGTTAACCGCCTTGCCGATGGTCGACCCGATGTAGGCACCGAGCACACCGGTGGCGGCGAAGGTGATCGCCACTTTCCAGCGCACGTGACCGGCACGGGCGTGTGGAATCAGGTTGGCGAACGCGTTGACTGCCACTGCCAGCGCACTGGTGCCGATTGCCAGATGCGGATCGTGCACGCCGACCACATACAGCAGCAGCGGCACGGCAAGGATCGAACCGCCGCCGCCAATCAAGGCCAGCGAAAAGCCGACGGCCGAACCGCACACGATGGCGAGAAGAGCCTGCATGGTAACCAGGTGGTTCATGGATGTTTCCGGGTGGAG
>DASZCB010000635.1:0-4374 GCA_035943575.1 Rhodanobacter sp.
GTCGTGTTCGCGCGCTACCTTTCCGGCAGCGTGATTGTGCTCGGTTATACGAGCCTGATTCTTTCGGTTTGGCTGCTTGGCGGCATCTTGCTGTTCTGCCTCGGCGTCCACGGACTCTACCTTGGGCGCGTGTACGAGAGCGCAAAGGGACGACCCGTCTATGTTGTTGCACAGCGGACCGACGACGTCGCGCCGGCCCATACTCCTCGAACTTCCCACTACTGAGTGCAGGACAACCACATGGCTTATGTACTCATTGCACTGACGATTCTGCTGACGGTCTACGGGCAACTCGTGCTCAAGTGGCAAGTATCCCTCAGCGCGGCGAATTTCGGCGGCGCCCTAGGCTTCGCCTTCTACTTGCGGTTGCTGCTCAACCCCTGGGTCATCAGCGGTTTCGCCGCGGCGTTCGGCGCCTCCCTGTGCTGGATGGGCGCGATCAGCAAAATGGAGCTCAGTCGCGCTTATCCATTCATGGCGCTCAACTTCGTGCTGGTCGGGCTGATCGCCATTCCGCTCTTTGGCGAAGTTTTCACCTGGAACAAGCTCATAGGCCTATGCCTAATCATCGGCGGCCTTCTCTTTTTCACGCAGGCACGGTGACGATGGAAAACATTCCGTTCAACAAACCCTACATGACGGGCCGCGAGCTCGACTACATCGCCAAGGCGCATGCAAACGGCCACCTGTCGGGAGACGGCCCGTTCACCAAGCGCTGCCACGAATTCCTGCAGAACCTGACGACCTCGCACAAGGCCCTGCTTACGCATTCATGCACGGCCGCGCTCGAAATGGCCGCACTCCTGCTCGATCTCCAGCCCGGCGATGAAGTCATCATGCCGTCCTATACCTTCGTCTCGACGGCGAACGCCTTTGTACTGCGGGGCGCAGTGCCCGTGTTCGTGGACATCGATGCCCACACGCTGAGCATCGATCATCGCCTCATCGAGTCGGCAATCACGCCGCGCACCAAAGCCATCTGCGTCGTCCATTACGCAGGCGTGGGTTGCGACATGGATGCCATCATGGACATTTCGCGCCAACACGACATTCCCGTCGTCGAGGACGCCGCTCAAGGCATCTACTCCACATACAAGGGCAAGCCGCTGGGAAGCATCGGCCATCTCGGCGCACTGAGCTTCCATGAAACGAAGAACGTGATCTCCGGCGAAGGCGGCGCCCTGCTGATCAACGATACCAAGCTGGCGGAGCGGGCCGAACTCATACGCGAAAAAGGCACCAACCGCAGCCGCTTCTTCCGCGGCCAAGTGGACAAGTACACATGGGTGGACCTGGGCTCGTCGTTCCTGCCCGGCGAAATCACCGCTGCCTTCCTCTACGCGCAACTACAGGAGGGCGAGGACATCACTCGCCGCCGGATGAACCTGTGGTCGCAGTACCACGAATGGACGGTGCAGTTCGCGGATCGACTCCAGCGGCCCAGCCTGCCCGCAGACTGCACACACAATGCACACATGTACTACCTGGTGCTGCCTGACCTGGGATGCCGGACCAAGGTGATCGCCGAACTGAAGGAACGCGGCATCCAGTCGGTGTTCCACTACCTGCCGCTGCATGAAGCTCCGGCGGGGCGTCGATACGGGCGTGCGCATGGCGAACTTCCCGTCACCATGAACGTCAGCGATTGCTTGCTGCGTCTGCCGCTGTGGATCGGCCTGGACGCGCATATAGAGCGCGTTCTGAGCTCGCTTGGGGAAGTGCTCGAGGCCAACCTCCCTTGAATCGGGAAGCGATGACGCATTGAGAAACGGGCGCCACGCGGCGCCCGTTTTTTGGCCTCCTTCGTACCGGCAGGGCGTCTAGTGCGCGGTCGCGCGCTCGATCTCTATTTTCTGGACGCCCACCATGCCGACATAGGTGTACGAATAGGCGCTGATCAACATCATCGCAATCAGCAGGAGCTTCATGACAGTTTTGCCCGGCGCCCGGAAAGCGGGCGCAAAGAGCAAGGAAACGAAGGGGAGCATAGGCATCAGATATCGCCCCTGCGGCTCGAAATCCACCAGCCAGCTGTAGAGAATGGAGCTGATCAGCACGAGCCCGCAGCCACCCAGAACCAGGACTATAGTCTTTGCGCCTTCGGACGCGTGAACGCGGACCTGTGCGACCATCGACAACAACGCCATGATTGCCAGCAGCCAGTAAAGCATGTCGTAAACCGAAGGATCGGCCCATACAGACATGTGCGCATACACTCCAAAGGCGCTGCCAAATGTCGTCGTATACCAACTCATGTCATGGAGCATGCCATCGAGCGGCTTGCCCTTCTGGGCGAGTCGCAGGTTGGCACGTCCCTCACCACTCATGAACACGGAAGGCTTGAAGTCATGCTGTGCGTACTGCTCCGTGACCGCAGCGACAACCTTGGCCTTGTGTGCAGGCATGCCATTGATCCACAAGTCGTCAATCACGCGAGGTGCCGCCACGACGAGCACCAGCAGGCCTAGAATCGCGAATCGAAGAAATCGTCCAAGAACAGGCCTGTCCTTACGGCATCGCCAAGCCAGGTTTGCCGCAAACGCCAGACTGCAAACGACGCCGATCAGCAAAAACGTCGTTCTGGAATAAAGTGGCGACGCCACCGGCCATTTGCCCAGGAACGCAGCGACGCCCATGGCGCCGGCCGCGCCCAGCGCGGTAACGAGTTCCAGCCATGTCAGGTCAAGCAGCCGGACGCCAAGAAAGAGAAACAGGCCGAATACCACCAGCGCGTAGTTGGCTTTCGACACGAGCAACAAACCAAGACACACCGCCAAGGCCAGCACGCCAGGGCCGATTCGTCGCCCCTCGGCCAAAAAGGCATCGACACCGCCCCTGTAATCGCTTGCAAGCACCGTGGCAAGCATGGAGAGGCAGAGCGGGAAAGCGTCTCCATTGAAGTAGCTGAACATGTACCAGGTTTGCGCTGATATCAGCAGCGGCGCGAGTACGATCGCCCACCGCTCCTTGTGAAGCGCACACACGACCAGCACCGCCCATAGCAGCATCTGGAATATGCGGGCCCATCCCATCGGTGTGCCAAGAAGCGCCACGAAAGGGCCCACCATGTGCCCCGCAATGAAATAGACGACGTCGTATTCGTTGAGATACGTGATGCCCCACACGGACGAAGTGAGCACGGGAACCAGCGCAGGATCATTAGCCGCCGGCGGCATGGCATGGCCCAGGAAGTAACTGAGCGAGGCCACGTGCAGCGCTTCATCGGGATGGACTCCTACGGAGACCGGGCTTATGCAGTGCATGGCCACCATGAGCAGGAGAATCGCGCACGCGCCGCCACCTACTAAGAAGCGATAGGGAAGCCGCACCGCCGCGCGAAAAGCCACGTTGAAAAACGCCAGCAAGACGGCGCAGGCAAAGAAGCCAAATACGACATTGAAACGATGCTGCCCCGTTGCCGCATGCATCGACAGCCAAAGCGTCAGGGCGAATGATCCCGCCGCCAGCATGGCAAGGGCGGGGAACCATCGTGCGAGGACTTGCTGCAAGGCCCCCGGGGGAACATTTTTCTGGGACATATAGGACATGCTCAAACTCCGCAAACCGGGGCGATGCACTGATCGGCGCATTCGGCTACCGATGGAAAGTAACCAGTACGTGGATTTTCAGGAAAACGAACAAACATTGCCGATACGGACAAGTCGGCAACGGCAGCGTCAGTTGCGACCATCGCCCCTGGGCATGCGGCAAGCCAGTGTCCGGCAGCGTCGATAGGCACGGTACATATCGTAACTTTCGTACTCGTCAGAAGTCGGCCCGGCCACTGGAGCGCCGGAATCATCTGCCGATGGCGCAGTGCCGAATTCAGAAAACGGCGTCCATACAAGCCGATAACCCGCGCTTCCAAGGCGTTGGCAGAGAATTTCCACAGCGGCTCCCTTGTCGTGACCTGCCGGCCATCCGCCGACCTCTCGGTAGCGATCGCGCCTCACTGCCAATGCATCGCACGCCAGCACCGATGCATTTTGTACAAGCCACAACAGGTTCATGGGGCCCGGCGAGGCAGCAGGTTGTCCTGCGCCAGCGTCCCACGATTCGTGCGTAGCGACCAACCGGATGCTCTGCCGCATCGTGCCACCGGCGTCGAACACCTTTCCACCGGCTGCAGCCACATCCGGCCGGCCGACCTGCGCCAGCAGCTCATGGATGCTCCTGCGACGAAGAGGTACGGTGCCTGCATTGAGGAAAAGCAGTGTATCGCTCCCGCACAACGCGACCGCGATATCGCAGGCTTCCGAAAAAGACGGTCGACGGGAGACCTCTTCGCCGACGCTCCATCCGGTATCGTGCCGATGCATGGCGTGCACCATGGCGTCGCCACCGTCCCGAGAAACAAGGAACATCCGCACCGAT
>DASZCB010000636.1:0-3105 GCA_035943575.1 Rhodanobacter sp.
GATCCCACTGTTCTGGCCGTTCCATCCGGCCGCGGTACATTGAGCGCAGGCCGGATCAGCCCGGCTCCGGGCGGTAGCCGCCCAGCGCCAGCTGCAGCAGGATTTTCATTTCTTCACGCAGCGACAGCGGCGCCACGATCTCCGCATCCGGGCCGTACTTGAGTACGTCCATCAGCAGTTCTTTGGAGTTGGAGTAGGGTACTTTCAGTTCGTAGCGGCCGTCGGGCAGCCACTCGCCTTTCTGCTGCGAGTGCCAGTGCTCGTCGGCGACCCAGCGCGCAGCGTGCGACGAGAAGCGGATGGTTGCCCACGCCTTCGGCTTGCCGGCGAAGATGCCGTAGCTGGAGGCGAGCAGATCATTCAGATCGGTCTCGGCCACGTCAGTGGCGGCCGCATCCAGTGACTGCGCATCGACGATGCGATCGACCGCAAAACTACGCAGCGCCTCGCGATCGTGATCCCACACGTCGAGGTACCAGTTGTCGCGGTAATGGGTCAGCCGCTGCGGCGAAACGATGCGGCGGCTGTCGGCGTTGGTGGTGCGCGCGCGATAGCGGAAGCGCAGCTGCTTGCGCTCCAGCACCGCGCCAGCAACGATGCGGAACACCTGCTGGTCGAGCTTGCGCTCGCCCCACGGAATCACCCGGATGCGCTCGATCGGCAACGCCTTGCCGCTGCCCTGGTCGGACAGCAAGCCTTCGATGCGCGCCTTGAACGGCGCCAGTGCGCCGGCCAGCACGCCGGGGCCGGAGCGGCTGATCAATTCGTTCAAGGCCAGCAGAGCGGCCAGCTCGTCCGAGGTCAGCCACAGTCCCGGCAGCTCGAACTTCTCGCCTTCGCCCACCTCGTAGCGGAACGCGGCCTGATCGGTGCCGGCGCTTTCGATCGGCGCACCGAGTGCATCACGCAGGAATCCCACATCGCGGTACAGCGTGGCGCGCGAGCATTCCAGTTCGCCGAGCAGGCGCGACAGTGGAATCGGGTAATGCGCCGACTTCAGCAGGCGGTGCAGGGTCAGTATGCGTTCGTAGCGGTCCATGGCATTTCGTCAAGGCATGCGTAGGTGCAGCGCTGTAGCATGGGTGCGCGCCGCGGTGCCCGCAAGCCCGCCGTCAGCCACAGCGCTGCAACGCAAGCGCCACTATCCTGCATCTTCGTATCCTCTCACCGGTTCATCCATGCAGTCTGTCAGCGAACGGCCGAAGCCGGCCAAGCCAATTCATGATGCCAGGGCGTTGCGGACGTACTGGCGATCGGAGTGGATGGCGCCGTTGTGGCGGACCCTGACGGCCAGCGGCTATGGCTTGTGGACATGGCTGGGTCTGGCCTTGCTGCTCGGGATGTATCCGGTCGGCCGCAGCGGCACCCTGCTGCCGTTGTCCGTTGGTACCGTGCTGGTCGGTGCCGGCTTGCTGGTGGCATGCCTGCCATGGCGCGGCGCATCAGACTGGTATGGCTGGCTTCCGCGTCGGGACAGCCGCCCGACGCATGCGGCGCTGCTGGCGCTGGCGACCTTCCTGCCGATGCTGGCAGTGGCCGGACTGGCGCGCGGCGACAACATCTTCTGGGCGACCCAGCTGGCCGGTGCGGTGCTGATGTTGTGCAGCCTGGCCAGCCTGGCTTATACCGGGTATCGCTTTCGACGGCAGCCGTCGCCGGCCTCGCAGAGCGCGACCACCTCGTTGTCGGCCAGTCGGCTGGTCTTCGCTGGTTATGCCGGCGGACTGTGGCTGTGGCTGTGCGTGCTTGCCCTGGACGCGCCGGTTTTGCCATCGAATCTGTATCCATGGATCCTGCTGTTGCTGGGGCTGGCTTTGCTGCTGGGTCTGCTGGAGGGCCAGGCTTGGCAAGCAATGGGCCGCGAGGGTGCCCGAGGCAGCGCAGCGCGCGAATATCCCGTGCAGCCAGCGCGATTTGTAGCGGCATTGTTTACCTTCGGGCTGCCGTGCACCGCCTTGTTGCTGGCCCGGCAGGACGGGATCGACGTGGTCGCAGCAGCCGTGGCTGTGCCCAGCTGCTTGTTGGGCAGGTGGCTGGAGCGCTACTTGTATGACGCGCGGCTAGTACATGCTCCGGCGGCTGATTGAACGGCGATTCGGGGGTGATCTATGGCCGTCCATGGCCATCCGTGGCCGTTTCCGTTCATTGCGAGTTCAAGCCGGGCCGTTAAGGTGGCGGATTACTATTACTTAACAAACGGACCGTATCCGATGAAAAAGACCTTGATCGCCGGCCTGCTGCTGGCCGCCTTCGCGAGCTTTGCGACCCAGGCCCAGGACGGTGCCACCGATACCAGCGCGGCCAGTAACAATGGTGGCTGGACCGGTTCGGGCGAATTCGGTTTTGCCTCGGCTACCGGCAATTCGCGTTCGCAGAACATCAACGCCAAGCTCGGCCTGAACCAGGAAAACGAGCAGTGGAAAAACAACTTCTTCGTCGACGCGCTGCGCTCCAAGAGCCAGCAGAAGGTCGTCGATTCGTCCGGCAACACGATCAACGAATTCAACACCACCGCGAACCGTTATGACGGCGGCGCCTCGGTCGGCTACAAGCTCGATCCGCGCAGCTACATCGTTGGTGCCGCCCGCTACGAGCACGACGATTTCGGCGCCAATCTGTGGCAAGGTGTCGTCTCGCTCGGTTACGGCTACATTGCCCTGAAGGACGAGCGCAACGAGCTGTCGTTCGAAATCGGCCCGGGTTACAAGCGCTATCGCCCGGCTGACCTCCGCGTGCTGGTCAACGGCGTGCTGGTGCCGCAGCGCCAGACGACGCAGGGCGAGGTGGTGGCCCGCGGTCTGGTCAACTACAAGTACAAGCTCACCGACAACACCTCGCTCGAGGATACGTTCCTGATGGAAGCGGGTTCGAAGAACACTTACCTGCAGAACGATGCCGGTCTGGCGGTCAGCATGACCAAGAAGCTGGCGCTGAAAGTCGGTTTCCAGGTGCGCCACAACAGCGACGTGCGGCCGGGCATCAGGAAGACGGACACGCTGACCACGACCAACCTGGTCTACAGCTTCTAAACACGCACTTCGCGCCCTCTCCCCGAGCGCAGCTTGGGGAGAGGGCTGCGACCGAAGGAAGTCCCCTTGCGGGAGG
>DASZCB010000637.1:0-1812 GCA_035943575.1 Rhodanobacter sp.
AGCGCGTATTCGGCCAGATCGACCGGCAACCGCGGCAGTGCAAACAACGGCGGCGAGTTTGCCGGGCGCAGCTCCACATCGAAATAGGCTTCCGTCACTTCGGCTTCGCCGCTCAGATACGGCAGATCCGGATGCACCACCGCCACGCACATCGGCCGCTGCTTGCCGGCGAACTCCAGCTGGCGCAGGAAATCCAGGGTCAGATCCGGATTGCACGACAGGCTGTAATGCACACCGTCCGGCCCTTCGCGGCGCGCCACCAGCTGCACCAGCAGGTTGATGTCCTGCACCACCAGGTCGCGCGCGACGTGGGTGTAGTTCTGACTGATATAGCTGCGCTGCGCGCAGGCCGAATGCAGCAGCGCGCCGGACTGCAGGTAGAACTCGTGCACCACGACGTTCGAGGGCAACGCGTCACGCGCCTGATCCAGCGCGTACTGCGGATCGACCTGATCGGCGCCGAAATGACGATCGAGGAACGGTCCGAGAAAACGCTGTTCCAGTCCCGGTGCCGGTTGCGGTCGGGTCAGCGACAGTGCGGTGTACAGGCGCAGCGAACGGGTCGGGTCGGCGGCGGTATCCCGGTACAGCGCATTCAGCAACCCATGCGGCTTGCCCAGACCCAGCGGCGCGGCGATGCGCAGATCCGCCCCCAGTTCCTCGGCAAGGTAGCGCGCGCAGGCATCGGTATCGGTGTAGCGGTGCTCTATCGGCATGTGCTGGATCATGCCAGAAGCTTGCCAAAGACAGCGTTCACACGGACATCGCCTAGACTCGTCACATGCCCACGCCATTGATCCCTTCCACACCGAACCGCCTGCTGGCGGAACAGGCGCTGAGCCGCACTGCCGGCGCGCCCTTGCTCAACGGCAACGCGGTGGATTTGCTGATCGACGCCGCCGCGCATTACGACGCCTGGCTGGCCGCCATCCGCGGCGCGCAGCAACGCGTGCTGCTGGAGAACTACATCATCCGCGACGACGAAGTCGGCCGCACGTTCCGCGATGCGCTGGTGGAGCGCGCGCAGAGCGGCGTGTTCGTCGCCGTGGTGGTCGACTGGGTCGGCTGCTTCGGCCAGTCGCGCAACTCTTTCTGGACGCCTTTGCGCGCGGCAGGCGGCGAGGTACGCGTGTTCAACCCGCCGCAGCTGGGGCAACCGTTCGGCTGGATCAGCCGCGACCACCGCAAGCTGCTGGTGGTCGATGGCGTCCATGGTTTCCTGTCCGGCGTGTGCATCAGCGCGAAATGGTTGGGCGATCCGGCACGCAACGTGCCGGCTTGGCGCGACACCGGCGTAGCTCTGCACGGCCCCGTCGTCGCTGAACTCGAAGCCGCGTTCACGCAAAGCTGGGGCGAGACCGGTGCCGCGCTGCGGCAGTTTGTGCCCTTGCCGGAACCTGTCACGCAGGCTGGCAGCGTGTCGCTGCGGTTGATCGCCACCCAGCCGGCCACCGCCGGCATGTACCGGCTCGATCAGTTGATCGCCTCGATGGCTCGCAAGACACTGTGGCTAACCGACGCCTACTTCGTGGGCCTTGCACCGTACGTGCAAGCGCTGGTGGCGGCTGCGGGCGACGGCGTGGACGTGCGCCTGCTGGTGCCCGGCAGCAGCGATATCCCGGCGGTGGCCGGCATGTCGCGCTCGGGTTATCGGCCCTTGCTGAAAGCCGGCATCCGCGTGTTCGAGTGGAACGGCTCGATGCTGCACGCCAAGTCCGCGGTCGCCGACGGACAGTGGGCGCGGGTCGGCTCATCCAACCTCAATATCGCCAGCTGGCTGAGCAATCGCGAACTCGACGTGGCCGTCGAGGA
>DASZCB010000638.1:0-2191 GCA_035943575.1 Rhodanobacter sp.
CGCAGCGAAGTCGTCATCGATTCCCGTTGTGCCACCCTCGGCGCCAAACAGGGTCCGTTGGAACGCGCGTGTCGGGACTAACCACTGGTGCAAATCTGTCCCGCCCACGCCGAGCGGATTGCTTATGCCTCGAAGGCCAGACCTGAGCGGAAACTCACATGGGGTCCTTCTCATATACCGCCACGTCTTGCGGTAGCTGCACCCAAGGGTGACGGCGACAGTCGTACACGGAATCCTGCGGTGGCGGGAAGCTTGGGTCGGCGAACGCGCCAACGGCTACCGCGACCCACTTGCTCTCATTTCCCTCTTCGGTGTGAAACACCGTTGAGCCGCAGACTGGACAGAACCGAAATCTGAACTTTGCCCCTTGATCGCCGGTGCGAACGAACTCTTTGGCGGTGCCGGTTACCTTGTACGGTGCCAGGAAGCCCGCGAGCGCAGCGAATACGCTGCCGGTTCGGCGCTGACATGCCAGGCAGTGGCAGACACCTACACCCTGAGGTTCGCCCTGAACCTCTACGCTCAACTGACCGCAGTAGCAGGAGGCAGTTCTCTTCTCCATGGGCATCTCGATGGTTGCTCCTCGTGCTGCCTAACGCTGGAGTTAAGCGGCGGCGCAGCCGTCCGCCTTGAACGAGGGGTTAGGCCGCGCTAGTGCCTCGACCGGGTTGTTAGATGCTTGTTTGCTCAACTCCATACCGTATTGCGGCGACGAGTACGTCAGTGTCTATATCCTTGAGCTTTTTGAACTTGATGCAATAGCCGGTGACACTCGCCCTGCCGAGCTCCTTTCCATACGCTTGGGCCAAATACTTCTTGTCTTCGATGCCAAGGATGTAGATGGAGATTCCTGTCGAGTTTGCGCTCATGCCAATTTGATAGAAGTCCTTGGTTCTTCCGTCGGCATATTTGATGATCTGCAGTCCGTATCCTATGTTTGGGTTGGAGACAACCTTGCCCTGTTCGTCTTTGCCATCTAGGAACCACAACTTGCACTTTGGCATTTGCGCCAGAATGACGCGGTGCAGTTCTTGCATATCGCCCCGTTTTGGTTCGGGCTGAGTGGCAATATGCTCTTCGATCTGCTTCCGGGTGTTCATATAGGGCGACCCTGCTGAGGCGGTGGCTTGCGCGGCCTAACTACCTAATATACGGACCCGCAGGTCCGGCTATACCGCGCGTAACGTCTTGATCCATGTAGAGCTTATCCGTGCTGGGTCCGGCTAACCATCGGATGTATAACCGGATCCAGCGCGCCGGCTTTATCGGTGCACATGAAGTGCCATGCAACGTCCGTTTTGGGTGGCAGCTTCAACCCCGCCGCGCGGGCAAAAACCGGCTGTTGCGCAGCAGTCCCGCCGAGACCAGCGACACCAGCACGCCGACCGGAAAGATCTCCACGAGCGTCATCGGCAGGCGAAACATCGGGTTCGCGTACTGGACCTTGCTGGAAGCCGCCGCCCGGAAGTACGACGACCGCGGCCCCCGTGTTCTTCCCGATTGGGCCATAGACCGTCGCGGTACCAACGAACAGCGCACCCCTGGTGGTGAAACTACTCTTGCAGGATCACCTTGGCGCTCGGGCGCTCGCTCACGTGCTGGAACCACCGGCGGTATGGGAAAGGCGCTGACCGTGACGCTCATCAGTCTTGGCCCTCCCTCGCGGCAGCTTCGGAAAAAGACCCGAGTGCCGCCTTCCACATCTCGTCGATATACGCCCTGAGCTCGCCCAGCGCCGCGCCATCCGCCCGATAGATCCGGCGCGTGCCGGCGCGCTCCTCGCGCACGAGTTCCGCATCCTTCAGTACTTTCAAATGCTGCGATACGGCCGGCCGGCTGATCGGCAGGTCTTGGGCGATCTCGCCCACTGAGCGCGGCGCCTCGACGATCCGTTCCAGGATGGTACGGCGCATGGGATCGGACAGAGCAGCCAGGGTTGATTGGTAAGTCATGACTTATGTTAGTTATAGCTTACCGTACGTATCAAGGGACCGCTGACCCAAACAGGCACTGACATAGACATCCCATGCCTGTTCTTGATAACCGAATCACTGTCAGAGCACGCAAGGCCGGAGCACGCGTTCGGCCTTAACCAGCCCCGTTAGCGGCGGCGTGCTTTGGCCCACGATCTACCTCCGCCTTTGCGGCCTTAGCCTTCACTTCGTCGAGCAGTCGTTGCGGCATCGCATCC
>DASZCB010000639.1:0-1765 GCA_035943575.1 Rhodanobacter sp.
CTCATCGCCACGCCCAGGCCCGCGCCAATCGAGGTCTCGAAAATCAGCGTGATGGTGCCGCCAAGCCAGCTGGCACCGAGGAACAGCCATAGCGGACAGCGCAGCCACGCCAGCGCGATCGTGACCGCGCCGAACGGCACCACCGGCACGAAGCGCAGGAACAGTGTGTAGCTCACCGGGTGCCGCTCGAAGCCATGATGCAGCCGCGCCACGATCGCCGGCGGCTGGCGGCTGCCGGGGCCGAACGCATAACGGCTGGCCAGATACAGGATCAGCGAACCCAAGGTCAGCCCCACCGACGAGCACAGCGTGGCGTCGACCACACCGAACGCAAAACCGCCAGCCAGGATCACCACGACGGTGCCGGGAATGCCGGTGGCCACGGTCAGCGTCAGCAGTCCGACATAAGCCAGCCGAACCAGCCACGGGTGCGCGGCGATCTGCGTCTGCAGTTCGGCCTGATGCGCCACCAGCTGCTGCGGGCTGAGTTGGTCGAGCGAACCGGAGGCAAACAGCGCGATGCCGGCCAGCACCAGCAGGATCAGTGGCAGAGCGGCGCGCCAACGGCTCAATACGGTGTGCCGGTGGCGCCGTAACTGGCCAGTACGGCACGCGCCTGATCGCGCAGGATGTCGCGTCGCACGGTGATGTTGCGGCGCTGCAGTTCGCCGATCCAGTCCGCGGGCAACGGGCCTTCGTCGAATTCGGTGAGTTCCTCGACGTCCTCGGCGCGCGCGCCGATCAGCAGTTCGTCGATACCGGCCCAGATGGTGGCGCCGAAACACTGGCAGCACGGCTGTGCGCTGGTGGCCAGGATGTAGCGGCCGCCCTGTTCGTTGAGCCGGAACGTGGCGAGGCGCTGCTGCGCGGTCATGTACGCCATCATTTCCGCATGCGCGACCGAGCAGGTCTGCGCCACCACGCGATTCACGCCGACCGAAATCAATCGGCCTGCTTCATTGAACACCGCCGCGCCGAACGGCCCACCGTGGCTGCGTTCGATATTGTGCTGCGACAGCGCGATCGCCAGGCCGACCCGTTCCTCATCGGTGAGGTACGCCCGACTCTCATCGGCGACGTCGCCAATCCATGGCGGCAAGGTGAGATGGATCTGCAGTGGCAACATGATGCTTTCTTATGCTCCGGCCTGCCGTACCCAAGTATCGCGCAAGGTGACGGTGCGGTTGAACACCGGTGCGTCGGCGTGATGATCGACGCGATCAGCCACGAAATAGCCCAACCGCTCGAACTGGAAACGCTGTTCCGGCTCGACATTGGCGGCGGCCGGTTCCAGCCACGCTTGTACCACGCGCTTGGCCTGCGGGTTGACGTGATCGAGCCAGCTCTTGCCGTCCTCATCGCTGTCCGGCGCCGCCACGCTGAACAGGCGGTCGTAGATGCGCACCTCGGTGGCGACCGCGTGCTTTGCGCTGACCCAGTGAATCGTGCCTTTCACCTTGCGATCCGCGCCTGGCATGCCATGCCGGGTTTCCGGGTCGAGCGTGCAGCGCAGTTCGGTCACCGTGCCATCGGCGTCCTTGATCACTTGCTCGCACTTGATGATGCCGATACCGCGCAGGCGCACTTCGCCATCCGGCTTCAGGCGATGGAAGCCCTTGGGCGGAACCTCGGCGAAATCCTCGCGCTCGATCCACAGCTCGCGCGCGAACGGCACTTCGCGGGTGCCGAAGCTGTCGTCTTTCGGATGGTTCGCGAAGGTCAGCGTTTCTTCATGGCCTTCCTGCAAATTGGTCAGTACCAGCTT
>DASZCB010000640.1:0-1667 GCA_035943575.1 Rhodanobacter sp.
GGCTCCGGTCGCGCATATCTGGTTCCTGAAGTCGCTGCCCTCGCGCATCGGCACGCTGCTCGACATGACCCTGAAGGACATCGAGCGCGTCCTCTACTTCGAGAACTACATCGTCACCGAGCCTGGCCTCACCGCGCTGAAGGAGCACCAGCTGCTCAGCGAGGAAGAATACATGATCGCCGTCGACGAGTATGGCGAGGATTCGTTCACCGCCATGATCGGCGCCGAGGCCATTCATGACCTTCTGGCCGGCATGGACCTGGAGAAGATCGCCGGCGACCTGCGTTCGGAACTGGCTTCGACCACGTCCGAGCTGAAGCAGAAGAAGTATCTGAAGCGGCTCAAGGTCGTCGAGAACTTCATGGAATCCGGCAATCGTCCGGAATGGATGATCATGAAGGTGGTTCCGGTGATCCCGCCGGACCTGCGCCCGCTTGTCCCGCTGGACGGCGGCCGTTTCGCCACGTCCGACCTGAACGACCTCTATCGTCGCGTCATCAACCGCAACAACCGTCTGAAGCGTCTGCTCGAGCTCAATGCGCCCGACATCATCGTGCGCAACGAGAAGCGCATGCTGCAGGAGTCGGTCGATGCGCTGCTCGACAATGGCCGCCGCGGGCGTGCCATCACCGGCACCAACAAGCGCGCGCTGAAGTCGCTCGCCGACATGATCAAGGGCAAGCAGGGTCGCTTCCGCCAGAACCTGCTCGGCAAGCGCGTGGACTACTCCGGTCGTTCGGTGATCGTGGTCGGTCCGACCCTGCGCCTGCACCAGTGCGGTCTGCCGAAGAAGATGGCGCTTGAGCTGTTCAAGCCGTTCATCTTCGCCAAGCTGCAGGCGCGTGGCGAAGCCACCACCATCAAGGCGGCGAAGAAGCTGGTCGAGCGCGAGGAAGCCCAGGTGTGGGACATCCTCGAAGAGGTGATCCGCGAGCATCCGGTGCTGCTGAACCGTGCGCCGACCCTGCATCGTCTGGGCATCCAGGCGTTCGAGCCGAAGCTCATCGAAGGCAAGGCGATCCAGCTGCATCCGCTGGTGTGTACCGCGTTCAACGCCGACTTCGACGGCGATCAGATGGCTGTCCATGTGCCGCTGTCGATCGAGGCGCAGCTGGAAGCGCGCACGCTGATGATGTCGTCCAACAACATCCTCAGTCCTGCCAACGGCGAGCCGATCATCGTGCCGACGCAGGACGTGGTGCTGGGTCTGTACTACATGACCCGCGAGCTGATCAACGTCAAGGGCACCGGCATGGTGTTCTCGGGCATTTCCGAAGTTCGTCGCGCCTACGACAACCGTGCTGTCGAGCTGCACGCCCAGGTCAAGGTGCGTCTGAAGCTGGTGCATATTGCCGAAGACGGTACTCGCACGCACGAAACCAAGATCGTTGAAACCACCGTGGGTCGTGCACTGCTGGCGGAAATCCTGCCGGAAGGCCTGCCGTTCGAGCTGGCCAACACCGAGCTGACCAAGAAGAACATCTCGCGCCTGATCAACTCCAGCTATCGTTTGCTGGGTTTGAAGGAAACCGTGGTCTTCGCCGACAAGCTGATGTACACCGGCTTCCGTTTCGCGACGCGTGCCGGCATCTCGATCGGTATCGACGACATGCTGATCCCGGCCGAGAAGAAGCCAATCCTGGAAGAGTCCGAGAAGGAAGTCGTCG
>DASZCB010000641.1:0-2360 GCA_035943575.1 Rhodanobacter sp.
CTGCGGCGACGCCAAGAATGGCGAGCAAGCCCCGTCGCATCCGTTGTTCGTAGCGGCGCGTGGCAATCTCCAATTCCGGCTGGCCGGTCGCGATCAGATGCGATGTGTCGCTGACGAACGAATGCGGCAAGCCCATCGGGGCGGGGCGTGCCAGACGATCGGCGATGTAGCGATAGCGCTCCACCAGCGGATCGACCGGTCTGCCGTCGACGGCTTGTCGAGAATGCGCGAGGCCGAGTTCCTGCGCCTGCCACTCGGCGCGGTCGATGTCAGCTTCGGGGTCTTGCCGGTTCATGGAATTTCTCCGAGCGAGCGCTCCAGCGTGGCGCGCAGATTCAGCCTTGTTCGATACAGATGACTCTTGACGGTGCCTTGCGGCAGGTCGGCGATTTCCGCGATTTCGGAAATCGAGCATTCGTCCATGTAGTAAAGCAGCAACAGTGTGCGTTGCAATGGCGGCAATGCATCTATCGCGATATGCAGACGCAGCGCTCTCTCGGAGTTGGAGGCGAACGCTTCGACATCTATATCGTCGGCCACGTCCTCCGCCGGCAGAGTGACTGAATTATCGTGTGTGAGGGAGATGGTAGGCACGCGTCGGCGCTGCAGATGGTTCATCGCCACGTTGTAGGCAATCCGCCCGATCCAGGTTCGCAGGGTCGATTCGAAACGATAGCTGGGCAGGCTGCGATGTACCCGGATGAATGTTTCCTGGCAGAGATCCCGTGCATCCTCCGGATGCCGCACAAGACGGAACACGATATCCCAGCAAAGTCGCTGATGATTCCTGATGAGTGCGTCGAAGGCTCCAGGTTTTCCTGCGAGCGCATCGGCTACGGCTATCTGGTCGTCATGCATGCTGCGATCTGCGTCAGCCGTGGTCGCTGCGGATGAATAATCATGAACAGTAGACCGGTGAAGGTAAACAACGGTTGCAAATCTTTTTTGCAACCGCTTCGGCCGCCGCCCGATCTAACTTTGGTAACCATCAGCTTGCAAGGTCTGGAGAGCGTCAATGGACAAGAGTATTGCGGTGCCGGTCTTGCTATTCGTTTGTGTGACTTATGGCGTGACTTATATTTTCAAGGCATTGATCGATGCCAGGCTGCGCTGGCAGATGTTCAATCGTGGCGGCTCGGAAGAGCTGGTACGCATGTTGGTCGATGCTGAGGCCAAGCGCAGGCGGGCCGCGGCATTGCATTGGGGCATGGTGTTGTTGGCGCTGGGGCTCGGACTGATCGTCGCCAGCCTGCTGGGCTGGCGCGATCTTTCCATGACCTCGGCAGGGCTCATCATCGGCGCTACCGCGCTGGGACAACTGGCCTATTACCGGCTTTCCAGACACGACTAGGCTGTCGCCGGCCGCGCGCTGAGCGGCCCAATTCTTTCGCCGAACTTGAAGACTGCATATGTCATGCGGTGACGGGTACGGCTGTGCCATACGGGAGCACTCAAATGGGCAAGACAATCTTTCTGCTGGGAGCGGTGTTGGCGGTTGTTTCCGCGTGCACAACGACACGAGCGCGATACGTGGACTTCATCAACGACGGGCAGGATACCGTCGTCTCGATCGAGCAGGCCCAGCCGGGCACGAACCGCTGGCTCCGTACTATGCTCGATGGGCCGCTCGCCGGCGGCAACATCGGGCAGTCCAAGCTTTCGATCAGCACTGAGCGAGGCTGTCTTCAGGATATCCGCATCCTGTTCGCAGACCAGAAGATGCTCACGATCACAGCGCTCGATGTATGTCGTGTACCAACCCTGCACATTGGCCGCGCCTGGAGACTCGGGCTCGAGAACAGCTGAGCCTCGGCATCGAGGTCCACGAGCGGGGCTACGGCCACGCTTGACCCCGCCTGATTGGCACCATTCCGGCTGCATACGTATTCAGCCAGACAGCGCAAACATCCCGGTGCAGACTCGGCGCACATCTTGATGCCATGACGTTGGGGAGACGCGATGAGCACAGTGGAGGCGACAGTGGGTGGGTTGGAGCAGCGCGCCACCGCACGAGTGGTGTTGATCTCGGCGGCAGCGGCGCTGGGTGGCTTCCTGTTCGGCTTCGATACGGCGGTGATCAACGGCGCGGTCGATGCGATCCGCGGTGCCTTCGCGCTGGATGCCGCACAGACCGGTTTTGCGGTGTCCTGCGCCTTGCTTGGCTCGGCGCTGGGCGCCTGGTATGCCGGCATGTTGGCGAACCGCTGGGGCCGCGTGCGCACCATGCAGGTGGCGGCGGTGCTGCTGGTCGCCAGCGCGCTGGGTTCCGGGCTGGCGTACAGCGTGTGGAGCCTGATCGCATGGCGGCTGGTCGGCGGCGTCGGCGTCGGCGTGGCCTCGGTGATCGCTCCGACGTATAT
>DASZCB010000642.1:0-3094 GCA_035943575.1 Rhodanobacter sp.
GATGCCGGCGTAGTCGGTGCGCAGCGGACGGCTTCGCGGCAGCACGAAACGCACGGCGGTGACGATATAGCGGCCGAGCTCGTGCTTGAACAGCGAGTCGCGATAGGCAAACGCGCAGGTGGCGTGATCGAGCGTCACCACACGGCGCTCTCGGGTGTCCCACGCTTCCACGCTTTCGACGAACTCGGCCACTTCGCAGCCGTAGGCACCGATGTTCTGGATCGGCGCGGCGCCGACGGTGCCGGGAATCAGGATCAGGTTTTCCAGACCGGCGTAGCCCTGGCCCAGCGTCCAGCGCACGAAGTCGTCCCAACGCTCGCCCGCGGCCACCGCGATACGCGCGCTGTCGCCGTCACTCTCCACCTGCACGCCGCGGGTCTCCATCGCCAGCACGGTGCCGTCGAAGTCGCCGGTGAACAGCACATTGCTGCCTTCGCCCAGCACCAGCAGGCGATCGTTGCGGATCGCCGGAAAATTGAGCAGCTCGGGCAGCTTCGCGGCATCGCGAATCTCTGCCAGCAACTTCGCCCGCGCCGCTACGCGCAATGTGTTGCGGTTCGCCAGCGAGGCATTTTCGATGAGCATATAGCCGCCCATATCCACTCGCGCTGCGGGCATATCCACTCGTGCCGCCGGCATGTCCGTGCGATCAGGCGACATCGGAGGCCTCACGCTGGCGACGGATCTCGTTGACGCATTCGCCGATCAGATGTGGTCCGCGATAAATCAGACCCGAATAAACCTGCACCAGAGAAGCGCCTGCATCGATTTTCTCGGCCGCATCGCTGCCGTCGAGGATACCGCCGACGCCGATCAGCGGAATGCGCCCCTGCAGGCGTTTGTGCATGCCGGCCAGCACCGCGGTGGATCGCTCGAACAGTGGCTTGCCGGACACGCCGCCGGTTTCGCCGCCATGCGGATCATCGGCCACCGATGCGTGATCGATCGTGGTATTGCTGCAGATCACGCCGTCGATGCCGGTGCGCAGCAGCACCTCGGCGATCGAGTCCAGCTCGGCTTCGGTCAGATCCGGCGCGATCTTCAGCAGCATCGGCTTGCGCCGGCCATGTTGCGCACCGAGGCGCTCCTGCGCCGCACGCAGCAGCGAGATGAACTTGTACAGCGTGGCTTCCTGTTGCAGGTCGCGCAGGCCTTTGGTGTTCGGCGAAGAGATATTCACCGTGACATAGCTGGCGTGTTCGTATACGCGTGTGAGGCAGATCAGATAGTCGTTGACCGCCTTCTCGTTCGGCGTGTCCTTGTTCTTGCCGATGTTGATGCCGAGCACACCGTGATAGCTCGACTGCTGCACGTTGCGCACCAGCGCATCGACCCCGCCGTTGTTGAAGCCGAGCCGGTTGATGATCGCCTCATGCCGTGGCAGACGGAACATTCGCGGCTTGTCGTTGCCCGGCTGCGGCAGCGGCGTCACCGTGCCCACCTCGATGAAGCCGAAGCCGAGCGCGTCGAGCGCGTCAAGATGCTCGGCGTTCTTGTCCAGCCCGGCGGCCAGCCCGACTGGATTGGGAAAGGTGATGCCGAACACCGTGGTCGGCAGATCCGCTGGCGGTCTGGAGATCCAGTGTGCAAAGCCGCTGCGCTGGGCCACACCCATTCCGTACAGGGTGACGCGATGCGCGGTTTCGGCATCGAGCTTGAACAGCAGCGGGCGCAGGAGGTCGTACATGGATCAGGCCAGTTGGCCCGCGAAAATGCGGGTGTTGTAATCGAAGCTTACCGCGCCGTCTTCGGCGCAAGTGTCAAACAGTTCTCGCAGCGCGTGCAGCATTGGCTCGTGCTGCGGGTGCCCTGCCTGCGGCGCATACGACGACGACATCAACCGCCCGCGCAACGCCTCGAAATCCAGCCGCTGGGCATGCTCGAAACTGGCGCTGCCGCGGAAGCCCGTACCGAACCAGTCATGCATCCGCGCATCGTCGGCGTAGCGCTCGGCGACGCTGGCGTAGTCGGTGCCGAACTTCTGCAGCAGTGCTTCGTAGCCTTCCAGAAAACGCGTGCCGGTGAGCCGACGCGAATTCCACCAGATCGCAGCCAGTCCGCGCGGGCGGAGGATGCGCGCGAACTCGCGCCGCGTGGTCTCTTCGTCGAACCAATGGAATGCCTGCGCCACGGTAACCAGATCCACACTAGCGGCGGGCAGCCCAGTAGCATCGGCGCTGCCATCGACGGCATCGAAATGTTCGTACGCCTGCAGCCAGCGTTCAGCAGCGGCTCGCATCGGCGCATTCGGTTCCACCGCCGTCACGCGAAAGCCGGCATCGAGAAACAGCTTCGACGAGATGCCAGTGCCGGCGCCGACATCCGCAACTCGCCAATCGGTATCGACGCCCTGCTCGCGCCGCAGCCAGTCGAGCAGCGCCAGCGGATAGTTCGGCCGGTAGCGCACGTAGTCGTCGACACGATCGCTGAAACGCGCGGTGGAGTGCAGCTCATTCATGTCGTCGACTCTAACGTCCCCTCAGCCATTGAGCATCTGGCCGCCATCGACGACCAGGGTTTGCCCGGTGATCCAGCCCGCGAACGGTGATGCCAGGAACAGTGCGGCATGCGCGATTTCCTCTGGCGTGCCGAAGCGGCCGAATGGAATTTTCGCCAGCGTGGCGCGATAAAGTTGCGGCTGTTCGAGTTTGCGGCGTTCCCACAGGCCGTCGGCAAACATGATCGAACCGGGCGCGATCGCGTTGACTCGGATGCGGTGTTCCGCCAGGGCCAGCGCCTGCGAGGTGGTGTACTGGCTCAGCGCTGCTTTCACCGCTGCGTAGGCTGCTGCTGCCGCGCGCGGACGGAACGCAGCGATGGAACTGGTATGCAGAATGCTGCCGTGCGCGCTGGTCCTGAGAAATGGCAGCGCCGCCCGTGACGCGCGCACCGCCGCCATCAGATCCACGTTGATGCCGGCCAGCCAACCCTCATCGTCGTCGCTGAAGCCATAGCCGCTGGCATTGTTGACCAGCACGTCGATGCCGCCGAGTGCCTCGGCGGCGGCAGGAATGTAATCGGCAATGGCGGTGGCGTCGGCGAGATCACAGCGCTGCGTGTGAACGGTCACGCCGAACGCGGCCATCTCCTGATG
>DASZCB010000643.1:0-6977 GCA_035943575.1 Rhodanobacter sp.
GCGCGGCCATGTATTTCCAGCGCGCTAGTCCGTCACCGGCCGCTTCATCACCCGCGGCCGCCTTGAACGCGAGCTGCCCACCGGTGTCGAGCACGACATTGAGAAGCCACAGTCCCGCCACCAGACTGGAGATGGAACCCCCCGCCGATATCATCAGGCCGCGACGCGCTGTGTGCCGCTGCCAGCGGCGATGTTGTCGAAGAACGCCGCCGAGCGATCGATCAGGGTGCGCCGTTCCCTGTCGATGGTGATCATGTGGTAGCTGTCCTTGAGCAGCAGCAGCTCGGCTGGTGCGCTGACCTCGCGCATTACCAGCTCGGCATTCTTCAGGCTGGCGATGTCGTCTTCGCTGGCGTGTGCGACCAGGCAAGGCGCGGTCACTTGCGGCAGCTGGCTGCGCACTTCGGCGGCCAGGCCGTACAGCTCGGCCAGCGAATACCACGGATTGCCGGGCAGGCCGGCGGCGGCGCTGTCGCCGCTGAGCATGGCCGTGCTGATCTGCGCGCGCAGGCGCTCGTCGCGGATGCCGTAGGGCGGTTGTTCCATGAAGCTGCGGTTGCGGCCGACGCCGAGTTTCTTCGCCAGCGGCAGCAGGAACAACAGTCGCGCCATGTGTCGCGCCATGAACGGAATGCTCCAGCCGTCGTAGCGGAAGGTGGCGCCGTACACGCCGACGCCGGCGACCTGTTCCGGTCTATCCGCGGCCAGTTTCAGTGCCAGCAGCGCGCCCATCGACAGGCCGCCGACGAACAGGTGGTCGACCTTGCCGAGCATCTCGTCGGCGGCTTTTTCGACGCTGGCGTACCAGTCGCGCCAGCCGGTGGCGAGCAGGTCCTCGACGTCGCCGCAGTGGCCGGCCAGCTGCATGCCGTGCACGGTGAAGCCGGCGCGATTCAGGCCCTTGCCGAGCAGCCGCATTTCCATCGGCGTGCCGGTGAGGCCGTGAATCAGCAGTACGCCGCTGCGCCCGCCCTCGAAGAAGAAATCAGTCTGCTGGATCACATGCTTGCCCTGTACCTGGTAGACCACCATCGTTTGATCGACAGCGGTCCTTGATACGGTACAGGCTCGCAGATTGCGGTTTCCTCAGTCTTTCGGGGTGGTCTGGGCCGGTGCCGAAGCGGTGCCAAAGCGTACGATCACGCGCTGGCCGATGCGCAGATCCTGTGGCTGGTCGAACGCCAGCACGCATTCCACCGTGCGCGCGTTGGCGCGCACCTGCGGGTCGTTTTCCAGCGTGGCCGGCCCGTAGACATTGCCGATTCGCAGCACGTGCGCGCTCCACTGGGCGTTGCCGCGGCCGCTGTCGGCAACTACTTCGGCATGCATGCCCGGCTGGATCACACCGACGAAGCTCTCGTTGAGCTCGGCGCGCACGATCCGCGGTTTCTGCGGCAGCAGGGTGAACAGCGGACCAGATGACGTCGATACGCTGGCACCGGGCTGGGCGAGTACACGCACTACCTCGGCGTCGAACGGGGCGAGCAGGCTGCGCTGCTTCAGCTCGTAACGGGCTTCGTCCAACTTCTGGCTGGCCATGTCCTGCGCCGCACGGTCGGCCTGTTTTTCGGCATCGAGCTGCGCGGCGGCTTCGCGTGCGTCGTCGGCGCTTTGGCCATCGCCGGCGCCGGCAGCGACGGCGGCAGCAAGCCGCTTGGCGCGCTGCTCGGCGGCTGCCTGCTTGATGGCTAGCAGTTTCAGTTGCGCCTGCGCCTGTTCCAGTTGCGTCTGCGCCGCATCCACCGCCAGTTTGGCCGGCTGGGTGTCCAGTGCGGCCAGCAGTTGTCCCTGTTTGACGTGGTCGCCTTCATGCACGGCGACCGTGGCGAGGGTGCCGTCGCGAGATGTTGATAGATTCAGCAGGCCGCCTTCGATATCGATCCGGCCGCGGGCCACTGCGGCATACACGGCAGCGGGCTTGGCGGTGGCGCTGGTGGGTGCATCGGCGGGTTTCGAGCAGGCAGCCAGCAGGTATGGCATCGCCACGGCCAGACAGCCGAGACGGATCAGCCACAAGACGGGTAGCCGCCGTGGCGGGAAAGGTATGGGCAACTTCATGATGGGGTCCCCTGGTCTGACGCGGCCGGCGTGTGTGGGCGCAGGTCGCTGAGTATGCGGCCGTCTTCCATCGCCAGTACGCGGTCGGCGTGGACGACCAGGCGCGGATCGTGGCTGACGCACAGCACCGTGGTGCCATGGGTGCGGGCGATCCGGTGCAGGATGTCGATGATCATCTGACCGTTGGCCGCGTCCAGCGCGCTGGTCGGTTCGTCGGCGAACAGCAGCTCTGGCTTTTTGGCCAGCGCACGGGCGATCGCCACGCGCTGCTTCTCGCCACCGGACAACTCGGACGGCCGCAAGCGCATGCGGTGCGCCAGGCCGACTTCCTCCAGCGACTGCTGCGCGCGGTGCCGGGCCTCGGTGCGTGAAAGGCCCATGTGATTCAGCGGCAACTCGACCTGCTCGAACGCACTTAGCGCGGGGAACAGGTTGAAGCCTTGGAACACGAAACCGGTGTGCTGCAGGCGAAAGCGTTCCAGCGCGCGCAGATCGAGCTGGCCGAGCTCGCTGCCAAGCGCGTGTACGCGACCGCTGTCGACCTTCTGCAGGCCACTGAGGATCGCCAGCAGGGTGCTCTTGCCGCAGCCGGACGGGCCGGAGATCAGGGTCAGTTCGCCGGCATCGATGCTCAGCGTGAGGCCATCCAGCACCTGCGTGCGCTGGTGGCCGGATTCGAAAGCCTTGCTGACGCTCTCGGCCAGCAGGGCGTGCGTATGCGTCGGTTCGACGGTGGTGGCGGGATGCATCGCGACTACCTCAGCAACGTGGCTGGATCGGCGCGACGCAGGCTGCGCATCGCGGCCAGCCCGGAAACCGCGGCCAGGCCCATCACCAGAATGATGCAGGCCAAGGCCGCCGGTACATTCAGTACCACCGGCACATCCTGGCTGCGTGCCAGCAACATCAGCACGATGCCGAGCAGGCCGGCACCGAGCAGGCCCAGTGCACCGACCCAGAACGCCTGTTCGAGCACCACCTTGCGCAATGCGCCGACGCCGACGCCGAGCGCATTGAGAGTGGCGTACTCGCGCACCGAGCCATTGACCGCGGCAATCAGGGTCTGGCTGGTGATCACCGCGCCGACCAGGAACACGATTCCGGCCAGGAACAGCACGCCGGCGCCGGCGCCGGTATCGAACAGCCAGTAGCGCACCGAGATGTTCGCGAAATCCTTGGCGCTCCAGGTGGTATAGGGACCGAACGCGGTGCTGCCGCGCAGGCGTGCGGCAACTGCATCCGCCTGAGCAGGGTCGCGCAGCTTGGCTACCAGGTAGGTCGGACCGCTGTCGGTCGGATCGTCATTCAGTCGTCGCGCGGTATCCAGCGAGCACAGTACGTTGACACCGCCCAGCGCACGCAGGCCGCTGCTGATGCCGACCACGCGCACTGGATGGCCATTGATGGTGGCAGTCTGGCCGATGTCGACACCAAGCTGATCCAGCACGGAACGATCGACGACGACCGCGTCCGGTTCCGCCAGCCGTGCACGCAGGCCGGCTGGCAGCGCTTTGGAGAACATCAGGCCATCGGCGCTGGGGTTGATGCCGGAAACGAATACCGAGACGCCACCGGTTTCGGCGGGACCGCGCCAGTCACCGTCGACCCAGATGTACGGCTCGACCCGCTGTACCGCCGGATCCATCAGCACATGCGATTCCACGTCGGCATCGATCGTGCGGCCTGAACCCACGTTCTGGGTTCCGGGATAGCCGATCCACACATCGGCCGATGAACCGGTGATGTACAGGCTGGTACTGCCGAAGATGCCTAGCACCAGCGCGATCTGCAGCAGCTGCAGCAGGCCGGCAAACCCCACCGCCAGCATCGCCGGCAGGAAGCGTCGCCATTCGTAGATCAGTGTCTTGCGCGCGAGGGCCACCATCACTAGTGCGCTCCGTCGGACGTAGCGGCGGGTGTCGTCACGTCGGCATCCGCCGGCAGCGGCGCGCCGCCGAGTGCCTTGAACAGCGCGACATACGCGAGGCTGCGGCCGGTGCGTGCATCGGCCAGTTCGATCGCGGCCTGATCGGCGGCTATCCGGCTCTCGGCGAGATCGAGCGGACTACTCAGTTGCAGGTTCACCCGAGTTTGCACGGCTTGGTCGACGCGTTGCAGTGCCTGCCAGGCGAGCGTGCTGTGGTGTTCGCGCTGCTGTTGCTGTTGCAGGCTGCCCAGCGCCGTTTCCACCTCGGTCACACCTTGCAGTACTGCTTGCCGGTAAGCCAGCACGCTGGCTTTCAACTCGTGATCCTTTGCGTGCTTGGCAGCCAGCCGGATACCCCAGTCGAACAAGGGAATATTGAGTTCCGGACCAAACGAGACAATCGAATTGGGGGTGTTGGCATATCTGTGGTTGTTGTCGATGTCGGTCGACCAGTCGATCGAGCCGCCGATGCCGATGCTGGGAAACAGATCGGCATGGGCCAACGCCAGTGCGCCGGCGGCCTGCAGCACGTCCGCTTCGGCACGGGCAATCTCCGGGCGCGTGCGCACCAGGTCGGCCGGTGCGCTGTCGAGTTGCCATGCCCCCAGTTCGGGCTGCGTGCCCGGTTGCAGCCACGCCGCGTCGGGCTGGTTCTGGCCGAGCAGCATAGCCAGTCGCTGGGCACTGGCAGTAATGGCCTGCCGGGGCGCCGCCAGAGCGGCCGTGGATTGCGCGAGTGCTGCCTGGGCCTGATCCACCGTACTGGATGCCACCAATTGCAGATGCTGGCGCACCTGTTGCAGCTGCCATTCGTGCTCGCGGGCCTGGTTGATCTGCAGCAGCAGTTGTTCCTGTTGCTGCGCGGTACGCAACTCGATCCATTCGCGCACGACTTCGGCGACCAGCGTGACCTGCGCGGTGCGCAGATCGGCAGCGCCCGCGTCAAGCGCCCCGCGTGCTTCGCGGCGGGTGCCTTCGGCTCGGCCGAACAGTCCCAGTTCCCAGCTGGCATCGAAGCCGGCCAGCTGATAGGAGGCATTTGCGCTCGGTTCGACCACATCGTGGGTGCTGGCGTGCAGCGCAGGCAGATAGCGTGCCTGGGCATGATCGTGCAGCGCGCGCGCAGCACGCAGCCGTTCGACTGCCTGCCCCACATCAAGATTGTTGGCCAGGGCACGATCGACCAGTGCATCGAGTCCGGAATCGCCGAAGGCATGCCACCAGCCGTGCAGATCGCTTGGCCTGGCCGGATCCGAGGCGATCGCATGCTGCCACTGCGCGGGCACCGGCGGTGCCAGCCTGGGCAGCGGCGCGGCGCAGCCAGCGAGGCCGCCGAGCAGGGCGCCGATCAGGCAGCCGCGCAGCAGGGTGCCGGTGGTTGCCTTGCTCAAGAGTCGGGATGGCACGGTATGCATGGTTCCATGGCGATGACTCGACGCTGCTGCGTCCAGTCGGTATCCGTGGTGGTCATCGTTAGATCGTGCCACGGTGGCATCACCGCCTATTGTGAAGGCGAAGCGCAGGATCGCAATAGGGGGCTGGTTAAGCGTAGAGACAGGGTGCAGGGAATATGCGCTGCCGAACGCATGTCACGTCATCGGCGGAAAGTGCACTTCGACGCACAGACCGCACTCCTCGCCTGAGCGGTAGGTCACTTCGGCATGATGTCGTTCGGCAATGCGCTGGACGATAGCCAGACCCAGCCCGCTGCCTTCCTCGCCGTTGCCGGCAGCGCGGAAAAAACGCTCGCTCAGGCGCGGCAGCAGTTCGGGCGGTACGCCGGGGCCGTTGTCCTCCACGCTGAGGCTGGCGCCACCATCGGCCCGTGCCTGCAGTGCGACGGTGACGGTACTGCCGCGACCGCCATAACGCACGCTGTTGTCGATCAGGTTGTCCAGCAGATCCTGCACGCTGGCAGCATCGCCGAGGATGCACAGGGCCTGCTTGGTAGCAGGCCCCTGGTAGCCCAGATCCACGCCGGCAACCAGCGCGTCATGCACGCGCAGCGATACGGCTTCGGGGATCAGGCGGCCCAGATCGAGCCGCGTGCATTTCTCGCTGTCCGGCGGCGAGGCTTGGGCGCGGGCCAGTGACAGCAATTGCGAGGTTGTCCGCGCGGCGCGCTGAGTCAGCCGCCGGATGTGCATGAGCGCATCGGTCACGGTTTCCGGCCGTGGGTCAGCAATCGCGCGGTCGACGTGCAGGCTCAATCCGGCCAGCGGTGTGCGCAACTGATGCGCCGCATCGGCGATGAAGCGGTCGTGCAAGGCCAGCATGCCGCGCACGCGACCGAACAACGCGTCGATGGTGCGTGTCAGTGGCTGGATCTCCTGTGGCACATCGGGGCCGTTGATCGGTGTCAACTCATGCGTGCGGGCGGCCAGCCGGGCTGTCAGCGGGTCGAGTACGCGCAGGCCGCGACTGACTCCAAACCAGACCAGTGACAGCACACTGACGAGCAGCAAGGTCTGCATCAGGGTTGCCAGCAGCAGGATTTCCCGCGCCTGTGCGTGCCGGTCGCGCAGGGTTTCGGCGACGGTGATGATCAGACTGTCGTTGGGGTCATGGCTGTCGATCGTATGCACACTGGCAGCGCGCAGCGCATGCGCGTCCAGATGCGTGTTGTACAGCGTCGGCACGGCACCCAGCGTCGGTGCCTGTGACAGCTGCGGCAGTCGCCCGTTGCCGGCCAGCAGGCCATGCCTGGCGCTGATGACGCTGAAATAGCTGCGGCCTGCCGGGTCGTATTCGAGCAGGAACCGCGCCTGCGGTGTCAGCGTGCTGCCGAGCTGGTCGTTGCCGAGCATCTTCGCCAAGGTCAACGCGTCGTCGCTGAGATCGCGGTCATGCACCTGATTGGCATAGCCCAGAGCCACGCCGTAGGTCAGCATCGCGTCCAGCAGCAGCAGCGCGGCCATCGGAATCAGCAAGAAAACCAGCAGGCGCCGACGGAGGCTGGGGCGCCGCCGACGCGGGCGCGGCGCGTTCATGC
>DASZCB010000644.1:0-1757 GCA_035943575.1 Rhodanobacter sp.
GATCATCAGAGCCAGTTCGGTGGGCTGGAAAGCAGCGCCAACGGCCGGGTCGCGCTTATGGATCAGGCGTTGTCGAGATTGCAGCAGGGCGATACGGTGGGCGCCCGACAATCGTTGCGCGATGCCGGCGACCTGTTTCTCATCAGTGACAAGATCGCCAGCATCGTGCACAACGAGGACGCCCTGTTGGAGGCCCGGCAGGCCGTCGCGCAGCGGCAGGCCTTCAACGGCAGCATCGTGCTCGCTATCACCGCGCTGGCGCAGCTGCTGTTGTTGACGATCATCGTGGTCATGTCGGAACGGCAGATCGGGCAGCGTCAGCGGGCCGAGGGCCGCGAGGGTCGTGCGGTGCAGCGTTCGCAGCTGATTTTCCAGGCTGTGCGCGAACCGATCGCGTTGTTCGATGCGGATCTGAATAGCCTGCTGGTGAATACTGCTTTCCGCGAGTTGTATGGGATGGATCCGGAGCGGAATGCCCAGCCGCTGACCAGCATCGGCGACGGCGCATGGAACGACAATGTCCTGCTGCAGCGTTTGAATGACGTACTGCTGCGCGATCGTGAACTGTGGGATTACGATGCGATCCAGCGCACCGTCGACGGCATCGATCGTCATGTGGTGGTCAATGCACGCCGCATGCAGCAGCAGGATACCGATGCGCCGGCGCTGCTGCTGACGGTGAACGACGTTACCGCGCGTGCGCTGGCCGAGCAGAAGGTGAGCGAGCTCAATCGCCAGCTCGAGGGCAAGGTAACCCAGGTTTCCGACGTCAACCGCGAGCTGGAGGCGTTCAGTTATTCGGTCTCTCATGATCTGCGCGCGCCGTTGCGGCATATCTCCGGCTTTGCGCGCAAGCTGGAGCAGCATCTGGGCGACCACATCGACGACAAGGCCAGTCACTACATCGGGGTGATCGCCGACTCGGCGCAGCGCATGGCGCAGCTGATCGACGACCTGCTGGTGTTCTCGCGGCTCGGTCGCGGTGCCTTGCGGCTGCAAGCGGTGGACATGCAGTCGGTAGTCGACGAGGCGCGCGCGCTGGCCGAATCGGGTGCGGAAGGTCGGCGCATCGTGTGGGTCGTCGGATCGCTGCCGATGGTGATTGGCGACGAAAACATGCTGCGCACGGTATGGCAGAATCTGCTCGGCAATGCGGTCAAGTACACCGGCCACTGCGAGGTGGCGCGCATTGAGGTGAGCGTGCTGCAGGGGCGCCGCGGCGACTATGAATTCACCGTGGCCGACAATGGTGCCGGCTTCGACATGCAATACGCAGACAAGCTGTTCGGCGTATTCCAGCGCTTGCATCGCGCTGCGGAATTTCCGGGCAACGGCATCGGGCTGGCGAACGTTCGCCGGATCGTGGCGCGCCACGGCGGTCGCGTCTGGGCCGATGCCGAACCGGGGCAAGGGGCTCGCTTTCATTTTTCGCTGCCGGCCACCGACGCGGCTGGGCATACACTTGAGAATCGAGCATGAACAAGAAAGACCTGCGTACCATCCTGCTGGTTGAAGACAGCATGGCTGACGCGGAGATGGCGATGGACGCACTGGGCGAGGCGCATCTGGCCAATCCGGTGGTGCATGTGGAAGACGGTGTGGAATGTCTCGATTACCTCTACTCGCGGGGCGCATGGGCATCGCGCGAGCCGGGCGATCCGGCGGTGGTGCTGCTGGACATCAAGATGCCACGCATGAACGGGCTTGATGTGCTGACCCAGATGCGCAGTGATGAGCGGCTGCGGCGGATTCCGGTG
>DASZCB010000645.1:0-3339 GCA_035943575.1 Rhodanobacter sp.
TGTAGTCGATGTTCGGCACACCGGCCAGCACGTTCTGCAAGTTGTTCAAGCTGAACTGGATGAACGAATCGGGATCGCCATGGATGTACAGGTTGGCGAACCGATTGACCAGGTTCCAGCCATAAGACACGTCATACGACCAGGTCACCTGGGTCAGCTGTCCGCGGCTGCCCTGACGCTCCAGATCCAGCGTGAAATGCTTGTCCAGACCGCGCCAGTTGTTGTCCAGGTTCCAGACGATGCTGGCCTTCTTGACGTTGTTGTCGATCTTGTCGAATTCCGGCGTGGCGCTGGCGATCGTCATGCCGCCGTTGCCCAGCTTGGCGTCGGTACTGGTCCAGTTGACCTCGGCACCCGGGCCGTAGGCCTTGCCAGAAAAGGTGAACTGCACGCCCTTGTCGAGCGAACGCAGCACCGCGTAATCAGGCAACCGATGGAAGTTGTCGACCATGTCGTAGACCTGGCGCATGTCCTTGCCGATGACCAGCTGGCGCTCCACATGACCGCTGCCGGGCATGACCACAGCCGCCAGGACACCGATCGCTACAACGATGACCAGGGCAACAAGAAATTCAAAGACACGCATCATTCCAGAGTTCTCCGAAGCGTCTTTACGCCATACCTAAAAGATGTCGCCCCGGCCGCCGCACGGGACTGCCCGAGGGTTCGTCCAAGGGCCATGGCAGGGGGTCGGCAAATACCGAAGCCACGGATGTTACTTGCTCGCGGGCTGGAACGCTATCCGCCAGCATCGGTGCGTCCGGAAGGCCAAAAACGAGCAACAACACGCGTCCAGCGACCAAGACAGCACGCCGGCTTGCGGGCCACGAAGGCTCAGACGATGCCCATCTCCAACGCCTTCAGCACGGCGCGGGTGCGATCACGCACGCCGAGCTTGGACAGGATGTTGGAAACATGATTCTTCACCGTGCCTTCGGCGACTTTCAGCGAATTGGCGATTTCCTTGTTGCTGTAGCCGCCGGACAGCAGCCGCAGAATCTCGGTTTCGCGTTCGGTCAGCGGATCGGGCTGCTCCAGGCTGGTGAAATGGTTCTGCATCCGCGCCACGCCAGCCATAAGGCGCTGAGTAACCATCGGCGCCACCAGCGAGCCGCCACCAGCGACCGTGCGCACGGCTTCCACCAGTTGTTCCAGCGAGACATCCTTCAGCAGATAGCCGCGTGCACCGGCCTTTAGCCCCTGCAACACCAGCTGATCGTCGTCGAAGGTGGTAAGGATGATGGTTGGCGGCAGCTCGTTGCGCGCGGCCAGCGCCTGCAACACTTCCAGTCCGCTCATGTTCGGCATGCGCAGATCCAGCAGCACCACGTCGGGCTTGATCCGCGGAATGTCCTGTACAGCCTGTGCGCCGTCGGCGCACTCAGCCACCACGCGAATATCTTCGGACAGATCGAGCAGCGAACGAACCCCCTGGCGCACCAGATTCTGGTCGTCGACGAGACAAACGGAAATCATCGCGAATCCTCGAACAAACGTGACTCAGGCAGTGGCACTGGAACCGGCAAACGCAAGCCGCTCCCGACGATGGCGCATTCTCGCACGCCGGCGCAAACCACCAAGATTACGACACATTCAGCGCCGGCGGTTCAAACCGGGACGGCGCGTGGGCCAGCGCCGCATGCTCGCCCAGCGGCAATCGCACGGTCAGAGCAAAGCCCTGGCTCATGCCAGTATCCAGCGTCACGCTGCCGCCGAACTCGGCCAACCGTTCGCGCATGCCGGACAGGCCGTTGCCCGGCTCGATCTGCTCGGCGCCGCGGCCATCGTCGCGTGCATGCAGACCCAGCAGACTTTCGCCGGCATAGGCAAAATTGAGCCACAGGTTGCGCGCACCGGCATGCTTGGCGGTATTGGTGATGATCTCCTGCGCGCAGCGCAGCAGCACCTGTGCCCGGCGCGGATCCTCCACGCTGAAACGCGGCGGCATCACCACATGTACGTTCAAGCCGGGCACGCCCTCGGTCAGGCTGCGCAGCGCCTGGGTCAGGTCGATCGCGTCGTCCTGGCGCAATTCGCTGACTGCCTCGCGCACGTCGGCCAGCAACAGCTTGGCCGTGCTTTGCGCCTTGCGCACATGCGCACCGGCAGCCTCGTTGGTGAGGTGGCTGGCCACTTCCAGATTCAGGCTCAGCGCGGTCAGGTGATGACCGATCAGATCGTGCAGATCGCGTGCGATGCGCATGCGTTCGGCGATGCGGCTGGATTCGGCCAGCAAGGCACGCGTGGCGCGCAGCTCGGAATTGAGCCGACGCTGCGTGTTTCGTTCCTCCGTCTGCTGGCTGGCAATAGCGGAAGTGAAGAACGTCAGCGCCGAGATGCCCAGATAGGTACACACTTGCAGCAGCGCCGCAGCCAGACTCCAGCCGGGATAGAGCGAAAACACCGGAACCAGCAACAGGTTCTGGGCAAGCATCCATAGCAACGCCGTCGGCAAGGACAGTAGCCACGGCAACACCACCGCAATCACCGCCAGCAGCAGGGCCGAGAGCCCCGTCTTGCTGTACCAACCCACAGCAATCGCCGATATCGTCATTACCAGCAATCCAAGAATCTTGGCCGGATGGCGAGAAATGCCGATATTGTTCGTCAACAGCAGATAGCTGATGCCGAAAGCGACATAGCTGACGCCCCACCCGAGCAAAGTAGGGCTACCCGCCCATGAACTTGAAACGTGGGCAAGCCCCCACCCTTCCTGCATTAACGGCACGCCGACGCACAGGTAGGTGAACAGACCGGTAAGGCGCAGCAGTCGGATGTGATTGAAATAGGGCCATGACATACCCGCATCATAGACGCCACTCGGCGTGGCGCAATGCGCGAGAAGTCATGTCTACCCAGGATTGTCGGCGACCTCTTTACGAAGCTTTTACATGTGCCATCGCGAGGTGTAAGGGCCGCAGCTGCATGTCATAATGAACCATTGCGCGAGGCCGCTGGTCGACCTTGTCCCCGAATCCACCATTGCGGAGCAACGAATGGCCCTTGCCATCCGCGACGTGCGCGAGCACGACCTGGATGCCGTACTGGCGCTCAACAACGCTGCCGGTCGCTCCATCCTCGCCCTCGACGCCAGCCAGTTGCGCTATTTCTACGAGCACGCCGAGTATTTCCGCGTCGCCGAAATCGACGGCCACCTGGCCGGCTTCCTGATCGCGTTGCGCGAAGGCGGCAATTACGAAAGCCCGAATTACTGCTGGTTCGCCGGGCGTTACCCGCAATTCCTCTACATCGACCGCATCGTGATCGCGAATGCCTATCGCCGCCACGGCCTGGGCCGCATCTTCTACTGCGACGTGCACAGCTACGCCGAAGTACGCG
>DASZCB010000646.1:0-6709 GCA_035943575.1 Rhodanobacter sp.
GGCAAATGTGCATGCAATCAGGTGTAACTCGCTATACACATCGTCGCTGGGTTCCACTACAGGATCTTCTGCACACAGAAATACCTCGTGCCACGTTGTGTGCGGGCGGCCCCTTCGGTAGCACCCCCCAGGCGCAACGAGTCATCACTGGCAAGACTTCACAGTGTCTGGCGTACGGCAAGGCCACTATTGTCGGGCGGATTGATGAAGATCATGGCTTTGTCGACCGCGTCAATTGTCTGCTGATTGATCAGAAAGACCCTGATGCGCTTGCTGAAACCATTCGCTGGGCCTACGAAAACTCTGCTCAGTTAGCCCAAATAGGCGCACGCGGACTCGATCTGTACAACAAACGCCTGTCCGTCAGCGTGATTGCTGAAAAATTACTGCCTTATCTCCAACACGTGACGAAAACATACTCCGAGAGCACTCACAAAAGGTGAGCTACGTGTCGCCACCCCCCGATATCAGCGTATGCATCGCCAACTACAACGGTGGCGCCTACGTCCTGGAATGTCTTGTGTCCGTGTATTCGCAGCAAGGCGACTTCCATATGGAAGTGATCTTGCATGACGACTGCTCCAATGACGATTCGCTGGCACGAATCCGTCGTGAATTTCCCGACATCATAGTGCTGAACAGTGTTGTAAATGTAGGGTTTTGCATCAGTAACAACCGCATGGTTGAGGCCTCTCACGGACGGTATGTTCTGCTCTTGAACAACGACGCTGTACTGCGACCAGACAGCCTGCAAACGTTGCTGAGCTATGCCGATGTCGGACACGAGGACTGCATTCTTGGACTGCCGCAGCATACGCTTGTCGATGGTGCACTCGTCGATCGCGGCTACGGCACCGACATATTCCTCAACCCCAACCCCATACTCACACCCGGCACCCACGAAGTCGGCGTCGCCACAGGCGCCTGCCTGTGGATTCCTCGAGACGTATGGAGCTCCATCGGTGGCTTTCCGGACTGGTTCGAGTCCATCGCAGAGGACATCTATCTTTGTCTCGCAGGTCGCCTGCTCGGCTACCGCGTGATCGTGCTTGACGCGCCAGGCTTCGACCACTGGATCGGCAAGAACCTCGGAGGCGGCAAGGTCGTCGCTCAGAGACTGAGTACAACTGTCAGGCGCCGCGCCCTGAGTGAACGCAACAAGACATACGTGATGTTGCTTTGTTACTCATGGCCTGTACTGATTCTGGTGCTTCCCGTGCACACACTTCTTCTGTTAGTCGAGGCGCTGTTTCTTCTGGCGAGCGGCGCTGGCTGGGACAAGATCAGGAAGATCTACGCAGAGATTCCACGTGCTCTTTGGAAACATCGCAAGGTGCTATCTGCCCGGCGTACATACTTGATGTCGAGACGGCGCAGCACATTGAAACAACTTTTTTCGCAGACATGCTGGTTTCCCCAGAAGCTTCGACTGCTGCTGCGACACGGAAAACCCGAGCTGAAATGAAAATCTCGAGGTAACTCACTCTATCGACGGTAGAGTACCTTCACTCGCTTCCTGCCTGTAATCGAAGGCAATCGGCCGACGATTTCGAGATATGCCATGCGCGCTATCGCCCAAAGAATAAGCAGTGCTGTTCTGATTTTGCCGAATGGCGAAGTTTCGAATACCAAGGGTAACCATTTGCGCAGTAAGCTCCACCGTTGCGTATTCATCGCACGGAAGGCTACCCGCCTGGAAAAGTCAGCAAGCCCCTGCGCAAAATCCAGATCCGTAACCAGGTCGCGGGGCACATCCATGATTGCATCCCAGTAGAGTTGACGCACAAGATCGTTTGAGCTGAAGACCATCGAGCCGACCGAACTCACCCGGTAGCCAACCAGAGGCGTTTCCAGTTGTGCAAGAAAGCCGCTCCGTGCATATCGTAAATGCGCCCGATAATCGATGAATGGCTCGTCTATATCGATCACATGTGAAACAAGCTCGGATCGGACCATTATCGAACTTGTATTTAGGAAGTTACCTTTTCGCAGCATGGCAGCGAGATCAAAACGCTGGCGACCCACATCATTGAATAGCCCAATCGTATCTCCTGCTTCAGTTACGGTTAGCGCATTCGTGTACACCGCAGCGCAGTCAGGATTCGCCAGCATGAAGGCCAACTGCTCTTTGAGCTTCCCAGGAAGCCAGTAATCATCCCCATCCAGATGCGCAATGAATCGGCCCTTGGCGAGCGCGAGAATTGATTGAGAGTTTTGGCACGCCCCAAGACGAGGGTCATGACGAATATGCCTGATAAGGCGAGGATTCGCGGCAGCCAGCTCCATCAGAATCGAACTTGTATCGTCCTGCGAACAGTCGTCCCCTATCAGGATTTCCAGCGATACGTCGACCGCCTGGACCAGCGCGCTGTCGACACACTGGCGGATATAGCGGTCCTGGTTGCAGGTGATGATGCAGACGGAAATTTGGGGCTTTGACGAGGCTTCCGGGACTGCGGCCGAAACGGATTGCGACTGATTCACGATGAATCCTTACGGCGCGGAAGCGCTCAGGCGGGAGGGCCTGAACAAGGCGATTACGTCGTGCAGCGCTTTCAGCCGCAGCAGCCAAACGCCAGCGAGAAAAAACACGCTACCCGCCGATACGAGCATCAGCAGCTCGATGGCCGGGGCCGCTTTCCAGCGAGTGGAGGTCACGTAGACGAATCCCGCCATCACAACTGATACGCAAAGACCTGGCAAAAAGTCCCGCAGCTGGGCGAAAACCCCATACATCAGGTAGCGCTGTGAATAGTGGGCGTTGATGATGAAGGCCACTGCACTGAAAGCCACCTGGCTCCATGCGATGCCCATGACGCCAAAGAACGCACCGGCGCAAATGAAGATGACCCCCACTACTTTCTTGCTTATCTCAAGTCGGAACATCAAACGCGAGTGCCCTTGCGCCAACAGGACATTCAGATTGATGACATGCAGTGGCAACAGAACACCAGCAAGGCACAGCACGCGCAAAATGGGCACCGCAGGCAACCATTGAGAGCCAAACAACGTTCTCGTCAGGGGTTCCGCCACCGCCGCCATGCCCAGCATCATGGGGGCATTCAACAGCATCATTCCGCGGACCGACAGCTGCATGCCCCGTCGCAGTTTCACGCTGTCGTTGGCAGATACCGAAAACATAGGAAGCGCAACGCGAGCCAGCACACCTGTAAGGAATCCACCGGGAAGCTGTGCTGTGGTATCTGCGTTGTTGTAAAGGCCCAGTTCGCGCGGACTGTACAGCCGTCCGATCAACATCGTGTAGAGGCGTATGTACACGATGTCGAGCAGGCTCGACCCGAGGTGATAGCCACCGAAGCCGAAAAGCTTTCTCACCGATGCCGCGCTCCAGACCAGACGCGGACGCCAGTGATGCCACCGCCATGACAAAGTGGTCGAGACAGCTGTCATCACCACGATCTGCACGGCCATGGCCCAGACACCAAAACCATTCCGTGCCATTCCAATGGCGACAGCACCTGACACGACAGCAGCCACACCCCCGATCTGCATCTGCAGGCGGAAATTGAGTTGCTTGGTCAACAGCGTTCGATGAATGGTGCCCAGCGAGCCCAGTATCACATTCAGCGCCATCAGCCCCATCAGTGGCACTAGGACCGGTTGGGAATAGAAGGCTGCCACCAACGGCGCGATGAGCAGCATCGCAATCGCTGCCACCACTCCGATTGCCAGGTTGAACCAGAACACAGTGGACTCATCTGCATGATCCACGTTCTGGTTCTGGATCAACGCGGCGGAAAAACCACCATCCACCAGCACCGTTGCAATGCCAGTGAAAAGTGCAAGCAGTGCAACGATGCCGAAGTCATTCGGACTCAGCAGACGCGCCAGCGCGATGGCAACAGCAAGCTGCAAGCCTTGCCGCAGAAAGATGTCTGCGCCGCTCCAGATCGTTGCCGTTAGCGCACGTTGTTTAAGCATGCCTCAACCTGGATGCCTCTGGCATCTGCCGATGCTAGACATGCTGATGATGAGCACTGCTTTCATCGAAATCACTCGTTCGCTGCAACACCATGGCACCCCACGAAAGGCCCACACCGAACCCAACTGCAATAACCAGATCACCCGGTTCAAGAAGGGGCATCTGCTCCAGCAGAAGAAGTGGGATCGAAGCCGATACTGTGTTGCCGAGCTCCGCGCAATTCTGCGGAACCTGCTCAGGTCGCAGCTGAAGTTTGTATGCGAGCTTGCCTATGACAAAACTGTTCGCCTGATGAAATATCACCATGCGAATTTTCTCAAGACTTGTGCCAGTTTCTGCGAGCGCAGCCGCGATGGCCTCGGGAACAACCCGCAAGGCAAACCCAAGGATCGCAGGTCCATCCATGTAGATGCCCGATTCCGATCCTACGTCTGGTTGTATCGCCGAGCCACGCGCGACGAAGTCGTTGTAACCCAGCCCGTCCGCGTAGCACCGTGAATAAAGGAGACGCATTCCTCTGGGCCTGCTAGAAAAAGAGGAGGCGGCTGCGGCGTCTCCGAACAGGACCCGTGTAGTCAAATCGGCTGGCCGGATCAGACGTGAATAACAGTCCGCATTGACCAATATGGCTTCATGTGAGGCCCGTGCACGAATCATCGAGCTAACAAGATGCGCACCGTAGATAAAGCCTGAGCAGCCTTGGTTGATATCCAGCGTAAAGCAGTCTTTAGAGAGGCCAAGCACACCGTGCAGACGAGAAGATACGCCTGGAATGAGGTGATCAGGCGTCTGTGTGCACACGATCAGGTTGTCTATGGCAGCATCATCGATGCTGCCACGCTGTAACAGTTGCCGTACGGCACGTAGAGCCAAGTCACTGGTGTACTCATCCCCCGCAACTACCGGGCGACTGTGCACCCCCGTTTTCAGCACAATGCGCTCGCAATCCTCAATAGGCTGGCCCAGTGATGCAGGATCATTGCGTTCGGTTCTTGAGCCGCAAGCAGAACCGATATGGTTGAGATAGATATCAATCATGCGGCTTGCCGTATGCAATAACCTTGGCGGGAGAGCCGAAAACCGTCGTGTAAGGGGCAACATCCTTGATTACGACAGCACCCGCACCAACCACGGCACCTTCTCCGATTGTCACATGCGGAAGGATGACTGCGTGCGGGTGAATAGTGCAAAACGGTTCAAGCGTGGCCCAGCCGCCGACAAAGGCGTGCGCACTTACCGTTACGCCATCTCCGATATTCACATCATGGCCAATGCAGGCAACGCTCTGTATCAGCACATCGTCGCCAAGAGTGACGTCATTGGAGATGCTGCACATGCCCAAGAACATACTATTCTTTGACATGCTTAGCGGTGTGGCATAGATCACGTTCGGCGAAACGATAGTTCCCATACGCGCGCCGCGGGCTTCCAGATTGCGGCGGACTTTGTTACGTGCGTAGCCGTCACCGAAACAAGTGACGTAAGCGATATCAGCACGTGGCGTATGATCGACGATACGTTCGATCACAGGCGGCGCGCCATCTTTTTCGTCGTCAATGTGGCCAACCACCTCGTAGAGCATATTCGAGGCGCGTATCCACGCAGCCACTTCACGGCCGAAGCCGCCATAGCCGGCCAGGATCAGTTTAAGGACGCCACTCATTGGCTGCAGAAACCGCCGTCGATGACCAGATCCTGGCCTGTGATGAAAGACGATTGCGGCGAGAGCAGGAAGCGGATCGCGGCGGTGACCTCTCCTACCTCGGCGTAGCGTTTGCCAAGCGGATAACGCTGCATGTCAGCTTGGCGCGCCTCCTCTGACACCTCGGCCTGACCCTCGGCGAGTTCGGTATTGACCATGCCAGGAAGGAGGCAGTTGATGCGCACTAACTTGCTTGCGAGCTCGAGTGCAGCAACCTTTGCGAAGCCGGTGAGTGCCGCCTTGCTGCTAGCGTAGGCCGTGGCACCGTGGCGCCCCATTTTAGGGCCGAGGATGGACGATAGCAGCACGATCGATGCACCGCTACGCAGCTTAGCCGTGCGCGAGAGCTCGGCCACCAGCGCGATCGGCGCAGTCTGGTTGATATTGATCAGGCGCTGATACTTCTCCATCGAGAAGAAACGCAATGGATTACTGTCAGCGACACCAGCGGAGCAGACTACGCCGTCAAGCTCAGGTAGTCCGGCGAAAGCCGCGCGGTAGTCGGCGAAGTGCGTCAAATCGAACGCAATCGTCCGTACGCGCGCGGTATCGAGCTGTACGAGCTCAGCCAACCGCTCAGTATTGCGGCCAAGAGCGATCACATTCGCACCGTCGACAAGCAGGTCGCGCACCGTGGCGTAGCCGATGCCCGAAGTCGCGCCGGTGACGAGAATGGTCTTATCTTGCAGCATGGCCCATTTGCTCGCAGTAATAAGTGTGGAAACGATGAATGCGGGCTTCCAGTGGTTGCAACTGAAGCGCTGCATGACGGCTCGCCAGCCCACGCTGACAAGCCTCCACCAGAGGTTTGTCCTCCTGTAGCGATGTGATAGTGAAGCGGACAGCCTCTTCGCGGATCTCCTGACGCAGCGGTGCCGCTAGCGCCAAGAGTGCCGACAGTTCGAACAGTTCCCACTTCAGCAATGTATGCCCCGGATCGAGCGGAAACATATAGCTACGGAAGCCGACCATCTGGTTGGTGGCGGTCAGGAACAAGTTGGGAAAAACGTAAGCGTGGCGAAAGTCGTGCGTGGCGTCACGCGCAATGCGCTTTAGCAACGGAA
>DASZCB010000647.1:0-1802 GCA_035943575.1 Rhodanobacter sp.
ATCTGCGCAAGGACGAGCAGCACCTGGCGACCAGTTGCGTGATGGTGTTCGTGGCGCTGGATCGTCCAGACGGCAAGCCGACTCCGGTGCCGCACTGGGAGCCGCACGATGACGGCGAGCGTCAACTGCAAGCGCAGGCGAAGCAGTTGCTGGAGCTGTCCAAGGGGATGGAGAAGCTGGTCGACCTGCGCGGCGCGTCACTCGGTTGAGAGATAGGCGTCGAATCTCACCGGAAATTCGCTCCGGCAAGCGAATTTGGTGCCATAAGGTGTTGACAGCTCAGGGCCCGATCCACACAATACGCGTTCTTTGTTGGAGGGATACCCAAGCGGCCAACGGGGGCAGACTGTAAATCTGCTGGCTTACGCCTTCGGTGGTTCGAATCCACCTCCCTCCACCAGCAAGAGTTCCGCGCAGGGCGGGAGTAGTTCAATGGTAGAACATCAGTTTTCCAAACTGATTACGCGGGTTCGATTCCCGCCTTCCGCTCCATTGGCTCTCGTGTTGCGTTCAGTGCTCATGTAGCTCAGTCGGTAGAGCACTTCCTTGGTAAGGAAGAGGTCACAGGTTCGATTCCTGTTATGAGCACCATTTCATTCGGCCATTCGTGGTCGGCCCCGAAACGGGCAGGTTCCTTCAACTCATTGACTCCATCGGGGTTTAGCGCGCATGGCAAAGGGTAAATTCGAACGCACCAAGCCGCACGTCAACGTGGGCACGATTGGTCACGTGGATCACGGCAAGACGACGCTGACGGCAGCGCTGACGAAGGTCGGTGCGGAACGTTTCGGTGGCGAGTTCAAGGATTACAGCTCGATCGACGCGGCGCCGGAAGAGAAGGCGCGCGGCATCACGATCTCGACCGCCCACGTGGAATACGAGTCGCCGCTGCGCCATTACGCGCACGTGGATTGCCCGGGCCATGCTGACTATGTGAAGAACATGATCACCGGTGCGGCGCAGATGGACGGCGCGATTCTGGTGTGCTCGGCCGCGGACGGCCCGATGCCGCAGACGCGTGAACACATCCTGCTGTCGCGTCAGGTCGGCGTGCCGTACATCGTCGTGTACCTGAACAAGGCCGACATGGTGGACGACGCCGAGCTGCTCGAGCTGGTCGAGATGGAGTTGCGCGAGCTGCTCTCCAAGTACGACTTCCCGGGCGACGACACGCCGATGATCCACGGTTCGGCCAAGCTGGCGCTGGAAGGTGATCAGAGCGAGATCGGCGTGCCGTCGATCATCAAGCTGGTCGACGCGCTGGACAGCTACATCCCGGAGCCGGTGCGTACGATCGACAAGCCGTTCCTGATGCCGGTGGAAGACGTGTTCTCGATCTCCGGCCGCGGCACCGTGGTGACCGGTCGTATCGAGCGCGGCATCATCAAGGTTGGCGACGAAATCGAAGTGGTCGGTATCCGCGACACGCAGAAGACCACGGTCACTGGCGTGGAAATGTTCCGCAAGCTGCTGGACCAGGGCCAGGCAGGCGACAACGCCGGTCTGCTGCTGCGCGGCCTGAAGCGTGACGACGTGGAGCGTGGTCAGGTGCTGGCCAAGCCGGGCACGATCACCCCGCACACCGACTTCGAGGCCGAGGTCTATGTGCTGTCGAAGGACGAGGGTGGCCGTCACACGCCGTTCTTCAAGGGTTACCGTCCGCAGTTCTACTTCCGCACGACCGACGTGACCGGCGCTTGCCAGTTGCCGGACGGCGTGGAGATGGTGATGCCGGGCGACAACGTGAAGATGGTGGTGAGCCTGATCCACCCGATCGCGATGGACGAAGGTCTGCGTTTCGC
>DASZCB010000648.1:0-1764 GCA_035943575.1 Rhodanobacter sp.
GGTTTCCAGACGCATTCCGTCCGGTGCAGCCAATGTGGCATAACTCAGCGCACCCAGCAGCGCCACCGCCGAGCAAACGCCGAGCGCCAGCGTGAACGAGTGCGTCCGATCCAGCAGCCATCCCGTCACCACCGGCGCAGCCGACGCGATCACCAAGCCGGCGCAGTTCTGCAACGCCGAGAGCGACGCCACCAGGCGCAGCGGACTCACCGCCTGCACGTAACCCCAGCCCGACGTGCCGGCAAAGTGAATGCAGAACATCGCCGCGCTGATGCCCGCCACCGCCTCGACCGTGGTCTGGCTGCGCGCCACCAGAAACGTGCTCAGCGCCGAGACCACCATGCCGCCGACAATGTTCCGCCGATGCACCCGAGCCAGCGAGACGCCTGCCCGCGCCAGCGCATCCGAAATCGCCCCGCTGGCCAGCATGCCCACCGCGCCCGCCAGAAACGGCACCGCCGACAACCACCCCGTCCGCGCCAGCGAAAGATGTCGCTGCTGCTGAAGATAAGCCGGCAGCCAGGTGAGATACAGCCAAGCCGTATAGTTGATGCCGCCCCACCCCAGCATCATGCCCCAAACGGTCCGCTGCCGGATCAACACCCGCCACGCAGCCTCCGGCGCAGCAGCGTCCGCAGCCCGTACCGCGTCCTGCTCGCCAAAGCTCGTATCCCGCCGCGCCCGGTGCAGCCCGATCCACGCCGCCGCCACGACGAGGCCCGCGGCGCCGAGTACCACAAACATTGCCCGCCAGCCGTAGCCGAGCATGATGCCGGTAAGCATCGGCGGAGCCACCGCCAGCCCGAAGTTCTGCGACGAACTCATCACCGCCGTCGCCCGGGCCCGCGTCTCGGTCGAGAACCACTCGCGCACGCTGCGTATGCCCGCCGGATAGAAAGGCGCCTCACCAACGCCGAGCATCACCCGCAGCGCCAGGAACATCGGAAAGCGGAGCACGAAGCCGGTCAGCATCTGCGCCGCCGACCAGATCACCAGGCCGCCGCCCAGCGAGGCCCGCGTGCCGGCCCGGTCGAGCAGCCCGATCAACGGAAGCTGCGCGATGCCGTACGCCAGAGAAAACGCCGAGAGCAGCCAGCCCATCTCGGTTGCGCTCAGGTGCATCTCCGCCCGCACCGTCGTATTTGCAATCGACAGCGAAGTCCGGTCGAGGAAGTTCACCACGCCGGCGAGAAACAACAGCGACAGCGTAATCGTCTGATGTCCGCGCAGGCTGCGCTGGCCGCCGGTCTCACTCATCCGAGCCATTCTACCCGGGCGCGCGGCTACATGATGCGAAAGCGCTCGCGCATCAGCCGCTGGAAGCGCGGCCGCCAGATAATGTCATACGCGAGCTCCTTGCCCGGAAACATGGCCAGCGCGGCCTTGCGCGAATCCGCGATCAGCTGCGACGCCTCGTCGATCGAGAGCGAGCTGTCCTGTGCGATGGTCTGCATCACCAGGTTCATCATCATCTGCAGGCGACGGATCAACTTCTGTTCAGCGGCCTGCTCCTCGGCCGACATCGGTGCGGCTGTCTCCGGGTCTGTGATGCGAGTCATCTCCAAGGCTTGCCTCCTGAATTCCTCTGCGTACCATTGACTTCGATCCGGCTCTCTATGGATTAGACGCCGGCGGGAACACGGAGATTTCTCCATCGCTCGAGAGCAGGAACGTGGTCAAGCCGACCTGGTCGGTGCGGAAGATACGCGCGTGGGCTGCCGCCAGGCGAGCGATGATCTCCCGCCGCGGATGGCCAAACGTGTT
>DASZCB010000649.1:0-10852 GCA_035943575.1 Rhodanobacter sp.
CATCGATGCCCTGGTTCACCGCGATGCGGCCGACCTCGCTGTCGCGCCCCAGCAGAGCGATCAGCCCGTAGCTGGCGTTCGCATTCAGCCAGCCGGCTTCGACCAGCGCGCGACCACCATGCTGCCCTTCCTGCCATGCGCGTGACACCAGCCGCGACAGGTTGAGATAGCCCTCGCGGTTCTGGCACAGCAGGGTGAGCCGCCACGGGCGCGGATCGTCGGGTGCTGAAATCCACAGGTCGCAGCCGCCGATCGGCTTGATGCCAGCCGCGCTGCATGCCTTGTAGAACTTCACCAGTGCGAACATGTTGCTGTCGTCGGTCAGCGCCACCGCCGGGATGCCGTCGCGCACGCAGGCTGCGACCAGCGCCTTGATGCGGATGGTCGAATCGACCAGCGAATATTCGCTGTGCAGGTGCAGGTGGGTGTAGCGGACGGTCATGCAGGTTTACGCGGTGAGTCCACGCAGGCTAACCGGCGCTCCGCTCAGCGGCAAGATTGACTTCCGCGTGGTTTGCGCAAAGCGTGACGGTGCCTCACCGGACAGACTCGCACCCTGGCAATCAGTTTGCTGCGGCGACTGCCGGGGCTGGCGCCGGCTCATTGAGCAGGGCATTGATTTCAGCCACCAGGCTGTCCAGCATGTCCTCGCCGTAGCCGACATGGACGTGTGCCACGGTGCCGTCCCGATGCAGCATCACCATGACCGGGATGGTCTTGTCCGCGCCGTAGGGCTTGCCCAGCACACCATCGCCATCCCAGGTGATCAGCAGCCCCGGCAGGCGCGTTCTGAGCGCGCGTGAGCTACGCACGAACGTGTCGCGGGGTTCCTGGGAGTCGATGGATACCACTTGCAGAGGAAGGCTGCGTTCGGTAGCCAGTGATTGCAAGTTTGCCAGCACCGGCATCTCTTTCATGCAGTAGCCGCACCACGTGGCCCAGAAGCTGATCACCACGACCTTGCCGTGCAGGGAGGGTACGCTCACCACCTGCCCAGCCTGGGTCGAACCCAGTGCGTCCGGCGGCGTGTCGCCGGGTTTCATTTCTGCTCTGGCAGCGAAGCAGAGCATCAATCCGAGTAGTGCAACTCCGATCCTACGCATGTCATCCATCCCCTGGTTGATGTCGCCAGCGTAGCAACAGGTGCTTGATGGCGAAAGCAGCACCGGAGGCTGGCTGCCTAGGAATAGCTGTCGCGGTCAGCGGATATGGAAACGCTCGTCTTCCTCAATGTGAATCACGTAGTGGTCGAGGCTTTGCACGGCCAGCGGGCGGAGGTTGTAGTCGGCGTGCATCGGGCTGGAGACGTCGACTTCGGCAGGCACAGCGATGACCGGCGCGGGCGTGGGTAGGGGGGCCGGTTTCGGTGGTGAGGATGAGGGATTGTTTGGAAGCACCATGGCACGACTCCTGCGGTCGGTGAGTGCGCTGATGAGTGCGCAGATGACAGCTGGTCGGCTTGTTCTGGTAGGACAGGCCAATGTCGCTGGCGCGTCCGTGCTGACGGGGACTCCTGTAGTGAATGATGCGCCTGTGCGGGGAAAAGTTGCATAGACGAATGGGCTATATGATGAATCTCACCCACTGCGCGACCAGACAGCTTGCGCGGGCAGGAATCCCCTATTAGCCGGTCAGAACAATCGCGCCTGATCCAGCAGCAAGCGCACTGGCGCGAAGCTGCGGCGATGCTGCATGCACGGCCCGAGTTGCTGCAATGCCGTCAGGTGCGCTGGCGTCGGATAGCCCTTGTGGACTGCAAAGCCGTAGCCGGGATGCACGCTGTCCAGCGCCACCATCAGGCGGTCGCGGCTGACCTTGGCCAGAATCGAGGCGGCGCTGATCGCCGGCTCCAGCGCGTCGCCGCCGACGATGGCGCGGCCGGGGCAGGGCAGATCCTTCGGCAATTTGTTTCCATCGATCAATGCCTCGTGCGCAACCGGCGTTAGGCCGGCCACGGCGCGGCTCATTCCAGCCATGGTGGCCTGGAAAATATTCAGGCGATCGATCTCATCCGGCTCGATCAGCACCACGCAATACGCCAGTGCGCGCTCGATGATCTGCGGGTACAGCGCCTCGCGTTTTGCCTCACTGAGTTTCTTGGAGTCGTTGAGACCGGCGATCGGCCGATCCGGGTCGAGGATCACAGCGGCCACCGCCAACGGGCCGGCCAACGGACCGCGACCGGCCTCGTCCACCCCGGCAACGAGAACGCTGTTTGCGTTTGTCTCCGCTCCTCGGTGGCGACCGGAGGGAGTCTCCTTGCAGATGAAGGAGGATTGAGATGAGGGGCGGGTGCTCGCGAGAGACTTATCAACCGGCATGCTTTTCATCGATCAATTCGGCAATCGCCGTTGCCGCGCGATCCCCTGCGTGACCTTCCAGGCCGCCGCGCAGGGTCTGGTGCAACTGCTCGAACGCCGCAACGATATGGCCGCGCCGTTCGCTGTCGCGGAACAGCGCCAATGTGGCTGTGGCCAGGTTTTCGGCGGTGCAGTCGTCCTGCATCAGTTCGGGCACCAGCAGCCCCTCGCCGAGGCCACTGGCCCGCGCCAGGATATTTGGCAGCGCGTAGACATCAGTCTTCAGCATCTTCATAGCGCGAGCGATGCGGTAGCTCAGCGGCGCAACGCGATAGCCCACAACCATCGGCCGCTTGGCCAGCATCGCTTCCAGCGTGGCGGTGCCGGAGGCCAGCAAGACAACATCGGCCGCCAGCATCGCCTCATGCGCATGGCCGTCCAGCAGCAAGGGCGCCGTTTCATCATGTGGTCCGTTGCCCAGCAGATCCTTGAGCCTGGCGTACACCTGCGGGTTGGCGGCTGGGATCACGATGCGCAACCCCGGCAACGCGGCGGCGATCCGGTTGGCGGCATCGATGAAAATCTGTCCGAGCCGCGCCACTTCGGATGGCCGGCTGCCCGGCAGCACCGCCAGCACCGGCGCCTGTTGCGGCAGTTGCAGGAAGTCGCGTGCGCCGACGCGGTCGGACACCAGCGCGAAACGATCGGCCAGCGGATGGCCGACGAAGCGCGCATCGATCCCGTGTTTCGCATAGATCGGCGGCTCCATCGGAAACAGGCAGAGCACGCGATGGGCGCTGCGGCCGATCTTCTCCGCGCGCTTCTCGCGCCAAGCCCACACCGACGGGCTGACGTAGTGCACGGTAAGCAGGTCAGCCTGTTTCAGCCGCTGCTCCACGCCGAGGTTGAAATCGGGCGCATCGATGCCGATCACAACGGCAGGCCGCGCCTGCAGCAGTCGCGCCACCAACGCTTTGCGCAAGCGCAGCAGTCGCGGCAGGTGGCCGATCACTTCGCTGAAGCCGAACAGCGAGAGTTCGTGGATGTCGTACCAGGATTCGAATCCCTGCGCCTGCATGCGGGCGCCGCCGATGCCGACAAAACGGGCCTGCGGGTAACGCTGGCGCAGCGCGATGATCAGATCGGCACCGAGCTGGTCGCCGGAGTCTTCGCCGGCGAGGATGGCGATGAGCGGGGTTGTGTCAGAGACGTCAATGTTTTGCATTTCGTCTCCTACGTAAAGTTAGGGCAAGAACGTGTGTTTGATTTCGCGATAAGCGCGATGCGCTCATCGCAGCGCTTATCGGGCGAGCGCACGTTCGCTGTGATCGAGAAAATCGAGCATGGCCCGCACGTCGTCGCTTTGCTGTGCCTGCTCGGCGAGTTTTTCGCGCGCCTCGGGAAGTGCCAGGCCGGCCATGTACAGGGTACGGTAGGCGCGCTTGATCGCTGCGATGCGCGTGGCGTCGAAGCCGCGGCGCTTCAGGCCTTCGCTGTTGATGCCGCGTGGACGGCCTTGCTGCTCGTTCGCCATCATCACGAACGGCGGCACGTCATGGCTGACCAAACAGCCCATGCCGATGAACGCGTGCGCGCCGACCTTGCAGAACTGGTGCACGCCGGAATAACCGGACAGGATCGTCCAGTCGCCGATCGACACATGCCCGGCCAATGCCGCGTAATTGGAGAACACCACGTGGTTGCCGATCTGGCAGTCGTGCGCCACATGCACGTAGGCGAGCACCCAATTGTCGTCGCCGATGCGGGTGACGCCGCCACCGTCGCCGGTGCCGCGGTTGATGGTGGCGAATTCGCGGATCAGGTTGCGGTCACCGATCACCAGTTCGGTACGCTCGCTGGCGAATTTCTTGTCCTGCGGCGCGCCGCCGAGCGAAGCGAATTGGGTGATGCGGTTGTCGCGACCGATCTTCGTCGGGCCCTCGATCACCACGTGCGGGCCGATCACCGTGCCGTCGCCGATTTCCACCTCGGCACCGATCACGCTGTAGGCGCCGATGCTGACGTTGGCGCCGATGACGGCGGAAGGATCGACCAGCGCGGTGGGATGGATCATTTGTCGGCCCTCGCCGCGCACATCAGTTCGCAGCTGGCCACTTCCTTGCCGTCGACCAGGGTTCTGGCGACAAACAGGCCCATGCCGCGCACTAGCCGTTTCTGGGTCACCTCCAGGCGCAGCTGGTCACCGGGAACCACCGGTGCGTTGAAACGCGCATTGTCGATCTTGACCAAATAGAACAACGGGCTGCTCTTGTCGCCCTTGAGGCGACGGCTGAGCTGGGTCAGCAGGCCGGCAGTCTGCGCCATCGCCTCGACGATCAGCACGCCGGGCATCACCGGGTGGCCGGGGAAATGGCCCTGGAAGAACGGCTCGTTGATGGTCGCGTTTTTCAGGGCGACCACGCTCACATCGGGCACGATCTCGATCACGCGGTCCACCAGCAGGAATGGATAACGATGCGGAAGCAATTGCTGAATCTGCTCCACGTTGATCGGCAATGCCATGAAGCCGCTTTTCTCACTCATTGTTGCTGTCCTTCTCCAGCGCCGACAACCGACGCACGTACTCGTCCAGATGTTTGAAGCGTGCCGCATTCTTTCGCCACTGGCGATTGTCCTGCAGTGGCACGCCGGAAGAATATTCGCCCGGCTCGCGGATCGAATGTGTGACCAGGCTCTTGGCGGTAATGGTAACCCGGTCGGCCAGTTCCAGATGGCCAAGCACGCCGGCATTGCCGCCGATCATGCAGTAGCGGCCGATCTTCGCGCTACCGGCTACCGCCGCGCAGCCGGCCATCGCGGTGTGCGCGCCGACATGCACGTTGTGCGCGATCTGGATCTGGTTGTCCAGCCGCACGTCTTCCTCCAGCACGGTATCGTCCAGCGCGCCGCGGTCGATCGTGGTGTTCGCGCCGATCTCGCAGTCGTCGCCGATGCGCACGCCACCGAGTTGCGGCAGCTTGATCCAGCCACCGTGATCGAACGCGCTGCGATCGAAGGCGAGGCCGAAACCGTCGGAACCGATCACCGCGCCGGGATGCACCAGCACGCGCTTGCCCAGCGTGACTCGCGTAACCAGGGTGACCCGCGCCACCAGCCGCGATTGCGCGCCGACCGTGCAATGTTCACCGACGATGCAATGCGGGCCGAGGATCGCGCCATCTTCGATCACCGCACCATCCTCGACGACGCAGCAGGGACCGATGCTGGCGCTGCTGCTGACCCGTGCGCCGGCGGCGACCACGGCGCTAGGGTGGATGCCCGGCGGTGACAACGGCTGCTGTTCAAACAGCGCGGCGATCCGCGCATAGGTGACATAGGGATCGCCGGCGACCAAGGCAGTGGTCGGGCAGTCGGCGAGGTGTTCTTCGCGCAGCACCACCACGCCGGCGCGGGTTTCGGTCAACTGAGCGGCGTACTTGCTGTTGGAGAGGAAACTCAGCTGACTGGCGTCGGCGCCGGCCAGCGTGCCGACCCCGCCGATGACGCGCGCGCCGTCACCCTTGAAGCTCAGCCCGAATCGCTCGGCCAACCCGGCCACCGTGTAGTTGATTGCGCTCATGCTTGCTCCGGAACCTGCCGGCCATTGTAGGGCGTGACGCCGTGCCGTGCAGCGCGTCGGCCGGGCAAAAAGAAAGCGCGGCCTGGCCGCGCTTTCCGGGTTTCACAATCGCCAGATCAGGCCGGTTCAGATCAGAACGTGCTGCCGAAGGTGAACTGGATACGTTCCTCGTAATGGCGATCTGCCGCTTGCGCGCGGAACGGCACGGCGAAACTGATGATCAGCGGGCCGATCGGCGCCTGCCACTGCAGCGACAGGCCGGTGGATGCGCGCAGGTCGGCGGCGTTGAAGCTCTGGTAGTTCTTGTAGACGTTGCCGACATCCATGAACCAGGACACGCGCGCGGTGTTGACGTCTTTCAGGAACGGCAAGGGCAGGTAGACCTGCGCGGTGCCAAGCACCTTGAACGAGCCACCGATCGGCTGCGAATAATAGCCGCCGTTGCACTGTCCGTTCGCGGCGGGGGTGCTGCCATCGATGCAGACGCGCGGGCCCAGGGTGTTGTCCTGGAAGCCGCGCACGTCACGCACGCCGCCGGCGTAGGAGTTCGCCCAGAACGGGAAGTCCTGGCGCATGTCGGTGATGGTATGGGTGGGATTCTGCGCGAGGCTGGCAGCTTGCAGCGCTGTGAAATTCGCATCGCTGATGCCATTGGTGCCGTAGGTTTTGCCGTAGCCGACCTGGCCATCCAGATACAGCACGAAACCCTTGCCGATCGGCCAGTAGTGGTTGATCTCGGTCGTCAGCTTCCAGTACTGAACGGTCGAGCCGGGCAAGGCCACATCGGTGGTGGCGGAGATCAGGCCGCCGCGGGTCGGTGCCCAGTAGCCGTTGCGGGTGTCGTGATTCCAGCCCAGCGTGCCAGTCCACGAGTGGACGGTCTTATTGCCGATCTGGTTCTGGTAATCGACCAGCACCTGCGGGCTGTAACCCGGAAGCAAGTTGACCTTGTTGCTGCTGATACCCAGGCCCACACGCATGCCGTCGGTCTCGGTGATCGGTATGCCGAGATAGGTGGAGAAACTCTTGGCGCTGGTGCTGTAGTTAGCAAAATCGGTATTGCCGTAATCGGTCTTCGAATAGCTGGCGCTGTAGCCGATACCGACGCCGCTCTCGGTCAGATAGGGGTTGTAGTAGTTGAGGCCGAGGCTGGTCTGAATAGTGCTCCGCTCGCCGCTGATCGAGAAGCTGTCACCGGTGCCGAACAGGTTGTTTTGCGACAGCGAGGCATTCAGGATGATGCCCTGGTACTGCGAATAGCCGACGCCGAACTGCACGCTGCCGGCAGACTGCTCCTCGACCTTGACGCTGACGTCCACCTGGTCCTGTGTACCAGGCACCATTTTCTTGTCGATGTCGACCTTCTTGAAGTAGCCGAGTTTCTGCAGGCGGATCTTGGATCGGTCGAGCGCCGCCTGCGAATACCAGGAGCCTTCGAGCTGACGCATCTCGCGGCGCAGCACGGTGTCCTCGGTGCGGGTATTGCCCGCGAACACTACACGGCGCACGTACACGCGCTGACCCGGCTCGACGTACATGGTCAGGTCGACGGTGCGCTTGTCCTTGTCCAGTTTCGGGATCGGGGTGACCTTGGCGTAGGCGTAGCCGATATTGGCCAGCACCGCCTTGATCGCCTTGGAGCTTTCCTCGATGGCACCGCGGTTGAAGGTTTCGCCTTCCTTGACGAAGACCAGCTGGCGCATGGTCTTCTCGGGCAGGATCAGGTCGCCGAGCAGTTTGACGCTGGTAACCTTATAGATGTCGCCTTCCTTGACGCTGGCGTCGATGTACATCGCGCGCTTGTCCGGTGCGATCGCTACTTGGGTGGAGTCAACGCCGAAAGCGGCGTAGCCGCGATCCATGTAGTAGGACTGCAGCTTCTCCAGATCGCCGGAGAGTTTCTCGCGGGAATACTGGTCGTCCTTCGAGTACCAGGACATCCAGTTGCTGGTGTTGGATTCAAAACCGTCGCGGATCTGCTTGTCGGTGAAGGCATGGTTGCCGAGGATGTTCAGTTCCTTGATCTTGGCTGCCTTACCCTCGCGCACCTCGATCTCGACGGCAACGCGGTTGCGATCCAGCTCGGTCACGTGCGGCTCCACCGACACGTTGTACTTGCCGCGGTTGTAGTACTGCCGGATCAGCTCCTGCTGCACGTTGTCCAGCGCCAGCCGGTCGAAAGTCTCGCCCTCGCTGAGGCCGATTTCCTTCAGGCCTTTCTTGAGGTCGTCGGTCTTGATGTCTTTGTTGCCGCGCAGGGTCAGTTTGGCGATCGACGGTCGCTCGACCACCTTGATCACCAGGATGTCGCCGTCGCGATCGAATTCCACGTTGCTGAAGAATTTGGTCTGGTACAGCGCGCGAATCGCCCGCTGGGCCTCGGCGCTGGTCAGCCGGTCACCTTTGTTCACCGGCAGGTAGTTGTACACGGTGCCGGCGGAGATGCGACTGAGACCGTCGATGCGGATGTCCGACACCACGAACGGGTCGAATGCAAACGCATTGGCGGAGAGGGAGGCAAGCAGGATCAGCGCGGCGATACGCTTCATCGTCGGTTCCGTTGGGTTATTTCGATGGAGCAGCCAGCGCGGCCGCCCCGATCAACGCATGAGGCAGGGACGAGCCCTGCCTCGAAAGAGAATCCGCATTCCGCCGGAGGAATGCATCGCTTGACACGTCGCTGCGCCGTACAGCAGAGGGCGCAGGCTGGCGTGTCGTCCACATGCTGCGGTCACCGGCCATCGGTGTCACGACAGCAGCATGCGGTGGATATCGTTGTAGAACGCCAGCCCCATCAGGGTGAACAGCAACGCCAGGCCGATGTATTGACCGACGATCATCGCTTGTTCGCTGACTGGGCTGCCTTTGATCAACTCAACAACATAATACAGCAGGTGTCCGCCATCCAGGACCGGGATCGGCAGCAGGTTGAGGATCGCCAGGCTCAGCGACACCAGCGCCAGGAAATTGAGGAACCACGGCAAGCCCATGTTGGCCGACTGATTGGCCACTGTGGCGATGCCTATCACGCCGGACAGGTTGTTGGTGGAGGCCTGCCCGCTGACCATCTTGCCGATCAGGTTGAAGGTCTGCGCAGTGTTGCGCCAGGTGGACTGAAGGGATGCAGCGAAAGCCCTGACCGGGCCGTAGCGCAAGGTGACCTGTTCGGGCTCGGGGCCACTGACGCCGATCACCCATTTGACGGGTTGGCCTTGCAGGGATTGCCGTTGCGCATCGATGGCCAGCAACATCGGTTTGCCGGCGCGCTCGATGGCCAGTTGCAGATGGGGCGACTTGGCCGCTTCCGCAGGTACCAGCTTCTGGAACACGGAGTAGTCGGCCACCGGCTGGCCGTTGACCGCGACGATGCGGTCGCCACCCTGCATGCCGGCCAGCGACGCCGGCTTGCCCGGCAACACGGTAGCGGCAATCGCCGGTGAGGGCGCCAGGTCCATGCCGAGCTTTTTCAGATATTGATCGACGGGCTGCCCGGCTGGCAGCTGTTCCAGCGGCAGCACCAGCTGGCGCGAATGGCCATCACTGCCGCGTACGGTGAGTGGCAGCGGCGTGCGCCCGAGCAACGCATTGACCACGCTGTCCATCGCATCGGTGTAGGTATCCACCGTGCGGCCATCGATGCTGAGGATGCGATCGCCGGGCTGGATGCCCGCCTCGGCGGCGAGGCTGTGCGGGACGGCGGTGACGATGGGCGCCACGTCCGGCCGACCCAGCATGAACATCAGCCAGAACGCGGCGATCGTGAAGATCAGGTTGAAGCCGGGCCCGGCGGCCACGATCGCGATGCGCTGCCATACCGGTTTGCCGGTGAACTCCTGCGCGCGTAGCGCGGGATCGACCTCACCTTCGCGCGCGTCAAGCATCTTGACGTAGCCGCCCAGCGGGATCGCGGCGATCTGATATTCGGTGCCGTCACGGCCGATGCGCTTCCAGATCGCGTTGCCGAAACCGATCGAGAAACGCAGCACCTTGACGCCGCAGCGGCGCGCGACCCAGTAATGGCCGAATTCATGAAAGGTCACCAGCACGCCAAGCGTGACCAGCAACCAGAACACCGAGCCGAAAAAGGAAGTCATCAAGTACCGTAGAGGAAAGTCATCGAAGCAAGAATATCAGCAAGCATTGCGCAGAACGCGACCGGCCGCCTCGCGGGCGATGCGGTCGCGTTCACATAGCGTCTGAACATCGACCACGGCTTGCGCCGGCAGTTCCGCAAGCACGGTTTCGACGACATCGGCGATCGACAGGAACGGCAGTGTGCCGGCCAGGAACGCCGCCACCGCGACCTCGTTGGCGGCATTCAGCACGGCGGGGGCGTCACCGGCGGCCCGCAGTGCCTGGAACGCCAGCGCCAGGCAGCGGAAGGTGGCCAGATCCGGCGGCTCGAACTGCAGCGGCGCGCAGGCGGCCAGGTTCAACGGCGCCACCCCGGCATCGAGCCGCTCCGGCCAGGCCAGCGCATGGGCGATCGCGGTGCGCATGTCCGGGTTGCCCAGCTGGGCGAGCACCGAGCCGTCGAGATACTCGACCATCGAATGGATCAGGCTCTGCGGGTGCACCACCACGTCGATGACGTCGGCGGGTGCGCCGAACAGGTGGTGTGCCTCGATCACTTCCAGGCCCTTGTTCATCAGCGTGGCCGAATCGACCGAGATCTTACGGCCCATCACCCAGTTAGGATGCTGGCACGCCTGCTCCGGCGTGATGTCGGCCAGTTGCGCTCGCGTGCGGCCACGGAACGGGCCACCGGACGCGGTCAGGATCAGCCGGCGCACGCCGCTCTGACGCAGGTCGGGGCGGCCGCCGGGCAGGCACTGAAAGATCGCGTTGTGCTCGGAATCGATCGGGATCAGCGCGCCGCCGCCATGGGCGACCGCTTGCAGCAGCAGCGGGCCGGCCATCACGATGGATTCCTTGTTGGCCAGCAGCAGGCGCTTGCCTGCGCGTGCAGCCG
>DASZCB010000650.1:0-1845 GCA_035943575.1 Rhodanobacter sp.
CAACGCCACTGCGCCAGCAGTTCCAGCAACAGCAGGTCACCGCGCAACGGACCGCGCAGGTTCTCGCGGGTGCGGTTGACCGCGCCATACCAGTGGCCCAATGCCTCGACATCCATCGCGCTGGCCAGCGGTCCGCTGCGCTCGGTCGAGCGTGCCTTGATTTCGTCGGCGGTGGCCTGGGCGGCAAACCACAGCCGCTGCGCCGGCTCGTTGTCCAGCCAGCGCTTGACCACGTCCAGCGGCTGGCCGCGACCGGCAGCGAGCGCGGCCAGATCCTTGCGTACCTCCAATCGCCGATCGAGCGCGCCTTCCAGCGCCCACGCGCGTGCCAGGCCGGGATTACCGCCGGCAGCGGCGAGTGCAGCCGCGGCATCGCGCACGCCTTCGGTCTGCAACCAGGCCAACGCGTCGGCGGCGGCAGGCAGGTGGAATTCGATCCGCTGGCAGCGGCTGCGGATGGTCTGCGGCATGCGCCACGGCGCATCGGCCAGCAGGATCAACATGGTCTGCGCGGCCGGCTCCTCCAGCGTTTTCAGCAACGCATTGGCGGCGGCCGGATTCATCGCATCGGCCGGATCGATCATGGCCACCTGCCAGCCGCCGAACTGGCTGCTCATGGCCAGTCGCGCCGACAGCTCGCGAATCTGATCGACCACGATCTCGCTGCGCAGCACGCCGTCCTTGCGCAGGCCGAGGCTCAGCGAAATCACATCTGGATGCGTACCCGCGGCCAGCAACAGGCAACTGCGGCAATGCCCACAGGCCTCACCGCCGGCCGGTTCCGCACACAACAATCCGTGCACGAAACGCTGTGCGAACGCGCGCTTGCCCAGACCCGTCGCACCGCACAACAGCAAGGCGTGCGGCAGTGCATCGCGCTGCCGTCGCGCCTGCAACCGCGCCCAGTGTTCGGCGTGCCAGGGCAAACCGTTCATCGCTGCGCTTCCCTGACCAGCGCAGCCAGCGCGCGTGTGGCCGCCTGCAGTACCTCCGCCGGCGACTGGCTGGCGTCGATCACCCGGAAACGCTTCGGCTCGGCCGCAGCGCGTTCGCGATAGTTCGCTCGCACGCGCTCGAAGAACGCATCCGCCTCGACCTCGATGCGATCGGCGTTACCGCGACCGGCAGCGCGGGCGCGGCCGGTCGCCACCGGCAGATCGAGCAGCAAGGTCAGGTCGGGTTTCACGCCAGCACAGGCCCAGCGTTCCAGCTCGGCGATGCGCTCGACCGGCTGGCCACGGCCGCCGCCCTGATAGGCATAGCTGGCATCGGCGTAGCGATCACACAGCACCCATTGCCCAGCGCCCAAGGCCGGTTCGATCAGTTCGCGCACAAGCTGCGCACGCGAGGCGAACATCAGCAGCAATTCGGTCTCCGCAGCCAACCCGTGCCGGGCCGGATCGAGCACGATCGCTCGCACGGCTTCGCCCACTTCGGTGCCGCCAGGCTCACGTGTCAGCACCAGCGCGATGCCGCTCTGCTCGATGTACTCGCGCAAGCCGGCCAGCAAGGTACTCTTGCCGGCGCCTTCGCCGCCCTCAAGGCTGATGAATTTTCCGCGCGCGATACTCATTGGCAATGTTTACGCTGATAGCAGTCGACGTTGCGATTGTGTTCCTCCAGCGTGCTGGAAAACACGTGGGCGCCGCCGCCACGAGCGACGAAATAGAGCTCCGTACCAGCCACCGGATGCAGCGCCGCCACCAGCGCCGGCTTGCCCGGCAGCGCGATCGGCGTCGGTGGCAGACCGGGACGGGTATAGGTGTTGTACGGCGTATCGGTGGTGAGGTCGCTCTTGTGGATATTGCCGGCGTAGCTCGCGCCCATGCCGTAGATCACGCTGGG
>DASZCB010000651.1:0-2171 GCA_035943575.1 Rhodanobacter sp.
TTATCGTTTGCCCAACACGTATCTGCAGACCTGCCGTAAAGCGCTGCGACCTGTCATGCAGGCCGCCAACGGCAACACGATCCCGCTGCTCACCAGCGACATGTATCGCGACTTCCCGACAAATCCGGGCCTGCTGCATGACTTCACCGTTGGCAACAACGGCGGCGTCGACCGCGTCGCCACCTACGGTTTCCACGCATACCCGGTCAGCTTCGGTGCCAAAACAGTGGTTCGCAAACCTCAGCCCATGTGGGCTTTGGCGTGGATCTGTAAAGGTTCTGCGAATTGCGCTCATGACCACCCTTCCCCGTATAGGTGCACGAGCGCAATCGCAGCCAACGAGGCAGGGTGCTTCTCCCATCCTGCCCAGCACCGCCGTGAGGCAGCGCATGTCGATGCATGGCGTGAAGCCGACAGGATTGACCCAGGGACGGGTCGGTCGACATGGAAACTACATGGATCCGACGGCCGCATACCCTAGGCAAGGATCCCCATCCAGGAACCCAACGTGAACTTCCATATCGATGATTTGCGCATCCGCACCATCACAGCACTCAGCACACCCGCCGAGGTAATCCGCGATGGCGCCACGAGCGAACGTGCTGCCACGACAGTGACCGCCTCGCGCAATGCATTGCATAAGATCATCACGGGCACAGACGATCGCCTTGTCGTGGTGATCGGGCCCTGCTCGATCCATTGCACCGATGCCGCGCTGAAATATGCCAGACGTCTGGCGCCGCTGCGCGAGCAGTTGAGTGACGCACTGGAAATCGTGATGCGCGTGTACTTCGAGAAGCCGCGTACCACCGTAGGCTGGAAAGGGCTGATCAACGATCCGGATCTGGACGGCAGCTTTCAGATCAACAAGGGCCTGCGCCTTGCACGCGGTCTGCTGCACGAGATCAACGCGCTCGACCTGCCAGCCGGCTGTGAATTTCTTGACATGATTACGCCGCAATACTTCGCTGACTTGGTGTCGTGGGGCGCCATTGGCGCGCGCACCACCGAGAGCCAGGTGCATCGCGAGCTGGCCTCCGGACTGTCATGTCCGGTAGGTTTCAAGAACGGCACCGACGGCAATGTAAAGATTGCGATAGACGCTGTGCATGCAGCGTCACAGCCGCATCATTTTCTGGCGGTAACAAAGGACGGCCGCACCGCCATCGCGGCAACCACCGGCAATACCGACTGCCATGTGATCCTGCGTGGTGGCAGCACACCGAACTATGATGCGGCCAGTGTAGCGGCGGCCTGCCAGGCGATCAGCAAGACCGGGTTACCGGCACGAGTGATGATCGACGCCAGTCATGCCAACAGCGGCAAACGGCCGGAAATGCAGCCCGTTGTGATTGAGGATATCGCCGCACAGATCGAAGCCGGCGAGACGCGCATCATCGGCGTGATGGTGGAAAGTCACCTTGTCGCCGGGCGACAGGATCTGATCCCCGGCAAACCTCTGGTCTACGGCCAGAGCATCACCGACGGTTGCATCGATTGGGATAGCTCAATGCAAGTGCTGGAGCGCCTTGCTCGGGCGGTACGGCAACGACGCCGGCTGGCAATGAACACGGGCGTCGCCGAACCGGCTATCCAGGCGAACCTTGCAGAGATCGCTTAGCGCAAGCGCCGTGACCTCAACCTCTTCCTGTGCGTACGCGACCCTTTGGCTTGACCGTTCGTTTAGGAGAGGTCTTGGCGGCACGCTTCGAGATGACGGCCTGTTTCGATACGGTCACCGGTGCCAGCTTGCGCGGCGCGGCTATCGCTTCGATCAGGCGGGGATCGTTATACGAGCAAATCGACAGTACCCGGCACTTGCCTCGACCGATGGCGATATAGGCGTGTCCCATGCCGCTGTCAAAATAGATGGAGTCGCCGACCTCCAGCCGTACCGGTGCATACAAATCAGTATGCACTTCAACAACACCCTCCATCACGCACGTGTATTCCTCGCCAGGGTGGCGAACAAGCTCCCCGAAATCGGCCAGCGAGCGCACGTGAATCTCGACGACGATCGGCACAAAGCGCTTATTGAGCAGGTCGGCGGCGGGGTATAAATGCAGATAGTTGTTGGTGTCGATCACGTGCCCATCGCCGGCACGGGTAATACTTCGCCGGCCAGCAACCCCTACGGGCGCATTTGCCGCCGTGTCTGCGGCAAACAATTC
>DASZCB010000652.1:0-1637 GCA_035943575.1 Rhodanobacter sp.
TCCGGGAGATGCTCGGCGATGTCGAGGAGCCGACGGTACCGTTCGGTCTCGCCGATGTGCGGGGTGACGGGATCGAGATCGACGAGGTTCGGCGAGTGGTCGACGCAGGACTGGCGCGGCGGCTGCGGTCTCGGGCGCGGGCACTCGGTGTGAGTGCCGCGAGCCTGTTCTACCTAGCATGGGCTCAGGTCCTCGCACGGGTGTCAGGCCGGGACGACGTCGTGTTCGGCACCGTCCTGTTCGGACGCATGCAGGGCGAAAACGCCTTGGGGCTGGGGATCAACACGCTGCCGATTCGGATCCGCGTTGATGCAAGCAGCGTCGACACCAGCGTGCGCGCAGTGCATCGCCTGATCAGCCAACTGCTGCACCACGAGCATGCCTCGCTGGCGCTAGCGCAAAATTGCAGTCGCGTTCAAGCACCGGCACCGTTGTTCAGTGCACTGCTGAACTACCGCCATAGCACGGTCGACGAGAAGCAGAAGCCCTCAGGCGAATGGGAAGGGATGGGTCACCTGCGCTCGGAGGAACGAACCAATTATCCGTTGACGCTGGCGATCGACGATCTCGGTGAAGGGTTCGAATTGCTGGCGCAGGCGCCGGCGTCGATCGGTCCCACGCGGATATGCGCGATGCTGCATCGGGCCTTGGAGCAATTGATCGACGCGCTGGAACACGCACCGTCCAGCCCCATGTACCAATTGGACGTGCTGAGCGTGGAAGAACGCCATCAGCTGATGGAGGCATTCAATGATACGGCGGTGGACTATCCGCAGGGCCGCTGCCTGCATCAGCTGTTCGAAGAACAGGTAGGGCGCACGCCCGAGGCGATCGCCTTGGTGTTCAAAGATCGCCAGCTGACCTATGGGGAGTTGAACACCCGTGCCAACCAGGTCGCCCACCACCTGCTTGCCCTGGGGATCAAGCCCGACGATCGGGTGGCGCTCTATATCGAGCGCAGTCCCGAGATGGTGATCGGTTTGCTGGGCGTGTTGAAGGCGGGCGGAAGCTATGTACCGCTGGATCCGGATTACCCGATTGATCGGATCGGCTACATGTTGACGGACAGCGCGCCGAAGATCGTACTGACGCAAGCTGCGCTGCGTGGCCGGCTGCCGGATATCTCTGCGCCCGCGGTGATCCTGGATGATGACGCCGGAAGCCTGGCCGGGCAGCCGAGGCATGACCCGGTGGTGCCGGGACTCTCATGTACTCATCTGGCCTATGTCATCTATACGTCGGGCTCCACCGGGAACCCGAAAGGAGTGATGATCGAGCATGGCGGGATCGTAAACCGTCTTCAGTGGATGCAGGACGCTTATCCACTCGACGGCACGGATCGAGTGCTGCAAAAGACCCCGTTTAGCTTTGACGTGTCGGTGTGGGAATTCTTCTGGCCGTTGTCGTATGGCGCGAGGATCGTGCTGGCGGAGCCGGGCGGGCACAAGGATCCGGCGTATCTGCAAGAGGTGATCGTGCGTGAGGCGGTAACGGTGACGCACTTCGTGCCGTCCATGCTGAGGCAGTTCCTCAGTGTCGAGGACCTGGAGGCCTGCGTCAGCCTCCGGCACGTCTTCTGCAGCGGTGAAGCCTTATCGGCGGATATCGCGCAAGATTTTCTCGCCTCCTCGACGGCG
>DASZCB010000653.1:0-2725 GCA_035943575.1 Rhodanobacter sp.
CGGCAGCGCTGAAAACGACGAGCGGCGTCGCGACATCGTCGCCATAGACCAGCAGTCCCTGCGGCCTCAACGCGCCGGTATCGCCATAGATATTGGTTACATGCAGTTCGTAGGCCAGATGTGTCAGGCCGTCGCTGCCCAGCCATGCGGCCGGCGCAAAAGGCACCCGCGCCTCCACCGGCGCGAGCGCCTGCATCGACAGCACCGGAAAAGCCAGACCAACCAACGACACAAGCAACCATCGGGTAACGCGCCGGCTTCTCGGCATGGTGAACTCCAGAAAAATGAGCGGAACGGTGATGCTGGCCGCGTGCGATTGATCGCATCATCAGACATGCCGAAGGCAGGTGCCAGCCTGTCGACAAACTGGTGAGTGCCAACAAAGCATTCAACCGCCAACGAACCAGGAGCTATCAAGCTCATCGCCTGGGTATCGGGACTGGCTTGAATAGATTTCAATTGATGGCGACGCTTGCCCCGACCACGTCCCGATACGCCAATAGTTGGTTCAACAGGTTGGGGCTGCGTATTCCGCCAAAACCCGTCACCGGCTGTGGCGACAGAAATCGCGTGGATTTCCGCCTGCGAACTCCAACACCGGAGTACAGCAACTTAAGCGATCGCTTGACCTGTACTTCACGAGGTTTTCAGGCTGTTTGACGCAATCGCAAAAACTTTCGTACAGCAAAATTACGCGATCTAAGCAAACGAAATGGTGCGCCGCACAATTCTTCGCGCCACCCTGCCTGAGGCGCAAGTGGCTGTTTTCTAAAGTTTCACTAATTCTCATTTCGTGAAAATTTATTTCAACGCAACATCGAACGAGCAAATAATATAGACGTCTATACGCCCATATTTCCTATTGACAGAAAAAAATCCACAGGCATATGGTCAAGCCACATTCATCGTTGGGGAGCGGCGATGGATGTACTTCACGCAACACGTTTCATCCACGTTCCACATTTACCGTTGACTCGGTCAGGCGCTTCCTGGAGGGCGCGCGCTGGTGGAACGCGGCGAAAATGATGCACGAGAGTCGCGCGAGGGGCGTGACATGTCATTGCCACGGGGTCTGGGCGGCCGTATTCGGCCCGCTCGTCCTCATTTCGGGGAAATAATTCATGAGCCACAAGTTTTTATTGAACACTCTTGCCGCCTGCTGCTTGCTTGGCTTTGCCGCCACGCCGGCATTCGCCACGGAGACCAACCCGTATTCGCCGGCCAACGGTCATGCGTACCGTCACGGTGTGCTGCCGACCCGCGACGTGCACAACAAGATGAAGCAGTGGAATGCCCAGCACGCACTGGCTGCGCAGGCGGTAGCTACCGGCGCCAATACGCTGAGCTTCGGCGGCGGCAACGGCGGTGTGGGCGTGATGAGCGGCAAGGTGAAAGTCTACGTCGTGTATTACGGCACCCAGTGGGGCACGCGCAGCACCAATGCTGCGGGCGACTCCGTGTTCACCGGTGACGCCGATGGCGCCGCCGCGGTGGCTGAGGAGATGTTCAAGGGCATCGGCACCGGTGGCGAGCTGTGGTCGGCGGATCTGACCCAGTGGTGCGACGGTCCCAACGTTGCCAGCGGCGCCACCAGCTGCCCGGCGAACGCCAGCTTCGTGCCGTACCAGAGCGGCGGCACTCTTGCCGGCGTCTGGTACGACAACTCGGTCGCCTCGCCCGCGCAGGCAACCGGCGCACAGCTGGCACAGGAAGCGAACGCTGCCGCAGCGCACTTCGGCAATACCACCGCAGCGTCGAACCGCTACGCCTACTACGTCATCCTGTCGCCGCACGGCACCAACCCGGATAATTACAAGGGTCTCAATGGCGGACAGGGCTACTGCGCGTGGCACGACTACAACGCTGACCAAGGGGCCGCAACCCCGTACGGCAACCTGGCGTTCAGCAACCAGCCGTACAACATGGATATGGGCGCGGGCTGCGGCGTGAACTTCGTCAATGCGGGCAGCGCCGGTACGCTGGACGGCTGGACCATGACGCTCGGTCACGAGTGGCACGAAATGATGTCGGATCAATTCCCGTCCGGTGGATGGACACACTGGGTGAACAATGCGCCTACCACTACGGAAAACTCTGACGAGTGCGCCTGGATCGCGGCGGGTTCGCCCGGTGGTGCGGCCAACGTCGTGCTGGGTAACGCTGGCACGTTCGCCGAGCAGGCCAGCTGGTCCAACGACACCAACTCATGTGCAATCTCACATCCGATTGTCGGTGGCGGTGGCGGCGGTGGTGGCACTCCAGTGGCGAACTTCACCGATACGGTGAACGGTCTGGCGGTGAGCTTCACCGACACCTCCACCGATACGGGCGGCACCATCAGCGCGCATACATGGACGTTCGGCGACAGCAGCACTTCGACCGCGACAAACCCGAGCCACACCTATGCGGCGGCTGGCACCTACAGCGTGACCGAGACCGTGACCGACAGCGTCAGCGGTACCACCAACAGCAAGACCTCGTCGGTGACGGTGTCCAGCGGTGGTGGCGGTTCGTCGCAGTTGCTCGGCAACACCGGCTTCGAAAGCGGCACTGCCTCGCCGTGGACAATAAGCTCGGGCGTCCTGTGCAGCAACAGCGGTTGCAGCGGTGAAGTCGCTCATGGCGGTACCTGGTTCGCCTGGCTCGATGGCTACGGTTCGGCGCACACCGATACGGTGTCGCAGAGCGTGACCATTCCGAGCGGCAAGACCTCGGCCACCCTGTC
>DASZCB010000654.1:0-1986 GCA_035943575.1 Rhodanobacter sp.
GGTCGCCGAGGGTGTGCGGCTGGGCGTGCTGAAGCAGGACGATCCGTGGGACGTGGCGATGTCGCTGTGGGCACACGCGCACGGCCTGGTCGCGCTGTATCGCGCCGGCCGCTTCAGTTACGACGAGACGCAGTTCCGCAAGTTCTACTTCGAATCGATAGGGAGAATGATTGATGGCATCAAGGCTTGATCGTTTCGCGCTGCCGGCATGGCTGACAGCGACCGCACTGGCCGCGCTGGGCTGGTGGTTCGGCAGCGGCGTGCAACCGCTGTGGTGGCTGACCTGGCTGGCGCCGTTGCCGGTGCTGTGGCTTGCGCCGCGGGTTCGCGCCCGCTGGGCGGCGCTGGCAGCCTTCGCCGCGTACGCGATCGGCGGGATCAATCAATGGGACTACCTGCACGGGTACATCGGCCTGCCGGTGGTGGCGATCATCCAGGCCGTCGGCACACCTGCCTTCCTGCTCGCCTTATGCGTACTGCTGTTCCGGCGACTGTTACTGCGCGGCCACGCGCTCGCGGCCACGCTGGCTCTGCCGGTGATGTGGGTCGCGGTCGAATACGTCAACAACTTGATCTCGCCGCACGGCACGTTCTTCAACGTCGGTTACACACAGATGGATGCGCTTCCGATCATCCAGATCGCCGCAGTCACGGGCATCTGGGGCATCGGTTTTCTCGTGCTGCTGTTGCCGGCCGCGATCGCCGCGCAGACTGCAGATCAGGCGTCGAAGCGCAGTCGCATGACGGCTGCCGCGATCGCCGCACTGCTGATTGTGGTCACGTTCGCCTATGGCAGCTGGCGATTGCAGGCCCCGACCACGGCGACGATCCGCATCGGCCTGGTGTCGTTGCAAGAGCGAGCACGGTCTGCCGCAGACCTACAGGCACGGGATGCGCATTACGTGGACGTGACCAAACGTCTCGCGGACGCCGGCGCCCGCATCGTGCTGACCCCGGAAACATCCTTCGCCAGCGACGATGCCTACCTTCCCGCATTCGCGGAGCTGGCAAAGCAGCGCAATCTGACCGTGGGCATCGGTGTCGATTCCACAAGCGATCCCCGCGCTGAACGCAACATGCTGATGGTGTTCCAGCCGGGCGCGATGTCACCGGCCACCTATAACAAGCGTCATCTGCTGGTCGGCCTTGAGCAGTACACCCCGGGCAATAGCTACACCATGCTTGAAGGTACGCCACGGATCGGACTGGCGATCTGCAAGGACATGGATTTCCACGACACCGGCCACGCCTATGCAGCACGCCACGCGCAACTGCTGCTGGTGCCTGCATCGGATTTCACCGTCGATGGCTGGCTGCACAGCCGCATGGCGATCCTGCGCGGCGTAGAAAACGGTTTCGCCATCGCGCGTGCCGCCCATTCCGGCCGCCTCACGCTGAGCGACGACCGCGGCCGCGTGCTGGCCGAGGCTTCCAGCGAGAAGCACCACGCCGAACTGGTGGGTGAGCTGCCGCTACGCGAGACGCACACGCTGTACACGCAATGGGGCGACTGGTTCGCCTGGCTGGATCTGGCCGGCCTGATCGTGCTGCTGGGTCTGGCCTTGCGTACGCTGCGTCGCTGAAATGAATGCTCAGCCGCTGTGCGTGGGTTCCGGCAGATCCTTCGGCACCACGCGCGGCAGCTTGGCCGCATCGCGCTCGCGGTTCAGCAGATCCTGCTGGCTCGCGCGATCACGCTCACGCTGCGCGCGATCGGCCGCGTCAAGTTGCTGCTGGGTGCGCGGATTGCTTGCCGTCGGGCGCTTCGCGTTGTCCGATACGCTTTGATGCAGCTGCTGTTCCAGCTGGCTTTTCTGCAGCTGATCGCTCACTTGCTGCTGTTGCGCGGTCTGCTGGTACTGCTGCGCCGCTGACTGTGCCGACTGCGTGGATTGCCAGGCACCGGCAGCGCCGAGCGGTGCCAGCGCCAATACGCCGATCAGCAGCGCGCGTATCTCGAAGCTGTGCGAAACAATACGTGTAATG
>DASZCB010000655.1:0-4269 GCA_035943575.1 Rhodanobacter sp.
GATTCCCCCACGTTGGACTTTTTGAATCGTCTTCGTTCGCTCGCGTGCCGTTGCTGGCCGTGGCTGCGCATCCCGTTCTGGATCGGCATGGGCCTGTTGTTCGGCTTCGTGCTGCCGTACACGCTGGTGCTGAACAAGCGCGTGCAGGATCGCTTCAACGATCTGGTGTTCGCGGTGCCCACCCGTGTCTACGCGCGGCCCTTGCCGCTGGCCGCCGACATGCCGATGACGCCGGCTGCACTGGAGCTGGAGCTGACCTTCGCCGGCTACAGCAATGACGGTCACGGCCAGGTCGCCGGCAGCTGGCTGAAGGAGGGCTCGCGCTACACGATCACCTCGCGCGGTTACGCCGGCCCTGACGGCGGCGAGTTGCCCAAGCGGATCCGCGTCACCCTCGGCAAGGGCACTGTGCAGTCGGTGCAGGACACCACGGACGGCAAGAAGATCGCACTGGCGCATCTGGATCCGGCGCGCATCGCCACACTGTACGGCGCCACCCAGGAAGAGCGCCGCTTCGTGCATCTGGCCGACGTGCCGCCGTTGCTGCTGAACGGCCTGCAGGCGGTCGAGGATCGCGATTTCAAGCACCACATCGGCATCGACTTCAGCGCCATCGTGCGCGCCGCGTTCGCCAACCTGCGCGCCGGGCATACCGTACAGGGCGGCTCCACGCTGACCCAGCAGTTGGTGCGCAACCTGTTCCTCAGCCGCGATCAGAATTTCACCCGCAAGATCAACGAAGCGCTGATGTCGCTGCTGCTGGAAGCGCACTACGACAAGGGGCGGATTCTCGAGGCCTACGTCAACGACGTCTTCCTAGGCCAGCAGGGCGGGCAGGCGGTGCATGGGTTTGCGGCGGCATCCGAGTTCTACTTCGGACGCCGGCTTGAGGATCTGCGCCCGCAGGAGATCGCGGTGCTGGTTGGCATGGTGAAGGGACCGAGCTATTACGATCCGCGCCGTTCGCCGGAACGCGCGCTGACCCGGCGCAACCTGGTCCTGCAGGAGTTCGCCACCACCGGCCTGCTCACTCCTGCGCAGGAGAGTGCGGCGCAGGCTGCGCCACTGGACATCGTCAGCAACGGCCAGCTGCCGCACAACCGCTTCCCCGCGTTCATGCAGCTAGTGCGCACACAGATCACCGCCGATTTCGACGACGACACGCTGAGCCAGGGCAATCTGTCGGTATTCACCACGCTCGATCCGGCCGCGCAGCTGTACACCGAGCAGGCGATCGACAGCGCCATGAAAAGCCTCGGCAAGCGCGCGGATCCGCTGCAGGCGGCGGCGGTGGTGACCAATGCGCAGACCGGCAGTGTGCTGGCCGTGGTCGGCAGCAGGATTCCCGGCGACCAGGGTTTCAATCGCGCGCTCGATGCGCGCCGGCCGATCGGTTCGACGATCAAGCCGTTCGTCTATCTGGTCGCGCTGACCCAGCCCGAGCGCTGGAACCTGGCCAGCCTGCTCGACGACAGCCCGGTCAGCATGCGCCAGCCGGACGGCAGCATGTGGACGCCGCAGAACGACGACAAGCAGAGCCACGGCCAGGTGCCGATGGTCGATGCGCTGGCGAATTCATGGAACCTCGCGACCATCCATCTGGGACTGGAAGTGGGGCTGCCGCGGATCAAGTCGTTTCTCGAATCGTTCGGCCTTGCCGACGTCAATCCCAGCCCGTCGCTGCTGATAGGCGCGGTCGACCTGGCGCCGCTGCAGGTGGCACAGCTGTATCAATACCTGGCCGCCGACGGTCATGCGTTGCCGCTGGTGGCGGTACGTGGCGTGGTCGACGGCAATGGCCGCACCATCAAGCGCTATCAGGTGCAGGGCGGCAACGGCGAATATCAGCAAGCGGTGGGCCTGATCACATGGGCGATGCAGCAGGTGGCGCTGCGTGGCACCGCGAGCGCGATCGGCAATTCCGGGCTGGCGTGGCTGCATGCCGCCGGCAAGACCGGTACCAGCAACGACACGCGCGATAGCTGGTTTGCCGGTTTCACCGGCGAGCATCTGGCGGTGTTCTGGATGGGCCGCGACGACAACAAGTCGACCGGGCTGTTCGGTGCCACCGGCGGCCTGCGCGCCTGGCGCGACCTGTTCGCCAAGCTGCCCACCCAGCCCTTGTCCGCGGCACCGGGCGACGGGCTGGAAATGGCCTGGATCAACTCGAGCAACGGCAAGCGCACCGAGTCGCAATGCGATGGTGCGCGACAGATTCCGGTCGTCGCCGGCAGCTTGTCGACAGATACTGAAGGCTGCTTCTGGCAAGGCGTGCAGAATCTGTTCGGCGGCGGCGACCATCCACCCAGCGCCGGCAGCGTGCCGTCTCCAGCGCCCGACACACCGACACGGAACTGATCATGTTGCAACTGTCCAAACGTTTTTCCGCGCTGGCGCTGCTGGCAGCGAGCCTGCTGTCCGGCTGCGGCATGTTCGCCACCACACCGCCGCCGCCCGCGCCCACGCCGGTGCCAAACTATGACCTGGTTGCCGCGATCCGCGCCGCCGGGGATCGCGAAAAATCCGTCATCGATGTCAATCCATTGCGCGACCCTGGCGTCGCCGGGCTGCAGGACGCCGCACAGCAGGACGCGCAAACCGGCCAGTACGCCGACGCTGCGGGCAAGCTCGATCAGGCGATCAAGCTCGCCCCGAATGCGCCCGATCTGCTGCAGGATCGCGCCGAGATCGCGGTGCGCATGAAGGATTTCCCGATGGCCGAACAGCTCGCTCACCAGTCATGGTCGATCGGCCCCAAGCTCGGTCCGCTGTGTGCGCGCAACTGGCAGACCATCGTCGAGATGCGCCTGCAGGCACGTGACCAGACCGGTGCGCAGACCGCGCAAAAGTGGGTGAGGGAGTGTCACAAGGCGGGGATTTCGCGCTACTGAGTTGGTGATGCAGCGGCCTCCAGCAATCCGCCATAGCGCAACACTTCGCCCAGCAGCGGCAGCTCAAAGCTCACGCTGAAACGATAGCGGCCGTCTTCGATGCGCTTGTACGCATCGCTGCGCGGCAGCAGCCAGCGCGGGATCTGCAAGCGCCCCCACTGTGCGCCGATGCAGCGCCAATACCAGCCACCGTCGACCACATCCACCTGCAGCCGCAATCCGATCACGGGGGTGTCCTCGATCCAGCCGCCGTCCGGCCAATGACCGTAGGGCTGGAATGTCGATGGAAAGCAGTGGCCGTCATCGAAGCGGCGATCCCAGTGCAACGCGTCGGCGCCGTGACTGATCGTCACTTCAAGCGAATGCTTGTCACCGTCGCACGGAATGCCAAGCTTGCGCGCGATGCGACGTCCCGCGATTCTGGCCATTCCACGTCCAAAGCGTATTTCAACCGGTCCACGCAGCTTTCCGCCATGTCGATGCAATGACTGCAACTGCGGATGCAGCCGGGCGAAGGCCGGGCCGAACCATGCGCTGACGAGCATGTCGCTCATGCACGAACCTGCCACAGCTTCAGAACAACGCCACCAGCAACAGCACGGTGCCGACGATGCTCACTGCGAATGCCAGCGTGCGCACGTAGGCAACGCCGGCGGCGTACAGCGGCACGTAGACCAGCTGGCTCCAGAAATAGAGCTGCGCGCCGAGCACGGTCATGTGGTCGTGACGCTGCAGCAGATGCGCCGCCAGCACGACGGCGAGGAACAGCGGGAAGGTTTCCAGGAAATTGGCGCGGGCGCGATCGAATCGACCGCCGATGCCGGTGAGCGGCGGCACCACGCCGTCACGCGCACCGACGGCCCAGCCCAGTCCGCGCTGGCTCACCGAGAACGTCGCGGCGATCGCGATCTGCACTAGTCCCAGCACGACACTCCAGCACAACATGCTCAGCTCGGTCGTCATCATACGTCTCCCCCGTGGCGGTGTCGGCATGGTGAACCCTTGCCGACGCGCATGCCAGTGGCCGGGCCGGTTTGCCATGCCGGCCCGCTCGGCCATACTTGCCGGATGACTGACCTCGATGACACCGAGTCCGACGACATCGGCGCCCTGCTCGGTGCCGATGGCCCGTTCGCGCGCGAGTTGCCGAATTTCGCGCCGCGGCTCGCGCAGCAGGCGATGGCGCGCGCAGTGCAGCAGGCGATTGCCGGGCGCGACTCGCTGATCGCCGAAGCCGGCACCGGCACCGGCAAGACATTCGCGTACCTGGTGCCGGCGTTGCTGTCGGGCGAGCGGGTGATCATCTCCACCGGAACCAAGACATTGCAGGACCAGCTGTATTTCCGCGACCTGCCGAAGGTGCGCTCGGTGCTCGGCG
>DASZCB010000656.1:0-5537 GCA_035943575.1 Rhodanobacter sp.
ACGCCACCAACACGAAACCCAGCAGCAGCGGCATGCGTCGATGCACGCGGCGGATGCGGTAGTGCACCCAAGTGCGGCCGAACAGCAGCGCGATCGCGACAAACAGCAAAGGCCGCGCGTCCGGCAGATAGTGATGACTGAAGAAATTGATGTAGATCGCCAGCGACAATACGATCAGCGCCCATAACGGCGGGTGCCGGGTGAAGCGAAAATCGAACAGCCGCCAAGCCCGGGCGATATAGCTGCCGATCGATGCATACATGAAGCCGCTGAACAGCGGCACGCCACCCAGGCGCAGCAGCGAGACCTCGGGATAGCTCCACGATCCCACCGCGGTCTTGAACAGCTCCATCAGTGTGCCGACCATGTGGAACATCAGGATCACCTTCGCCTCTTCCAAGCTTTCCAGCCGTAGCGCGAGCAGGCCCAGCTGGATCGCGATGGCAGCGAGGGTGAGGAAGTCGTAGCGGGCCAGCGACGCGCCAACCGGATACCAGCGCCAGGTAGCCAGCAGCAAGGCCACCATCAATCCACCGAACAGGCAGGCTGATGCCTGCTTCACGCCGAAACAGACCAGCTCGTGCATGCCCACGGCCCAGCGTCCATGAGCCCGCAGCTGTCGCGCGATGCGTTGATCCAGCCCGATCAGGCGGCGCATCAGCGCCGTCGTCGGCCATGCGATTGGCCTCACCCTCATCGTCCATTCCCAGTGCGCTGCAAGGCGCTGCAAGGCTCTGAAGGGTGAACGCCTGTTCTGGCACCACACGTGCCGGAATGTGACCGAGCGCAGGCATCCGAAGCAGAGTGGCAAATGTCAGGTGGCCTCCGTCATCAAGCGGGCGCACCATGCGCCCTTTCCCTTGCAGGCAGGTCTTCCCGATGAAACAACGCACCCTCGGCCGCGATGGCTTTCCGGTCTCCGCCCTCGGACTGGGCTGCATGGGCATGTCGGACATGTACGGCGCCACCGAGCGCAGCGAGAGCATCGCCACCGTGCATGCAGCGCTGGATGCCGGCATCAACCTGCTCGACACCGGCGATTTCTATGGCATGGGCCATAACGAGATGCTGCTGGGCGAGGCATTGGCCGGACGGCCACGCGACAGTTACCAGCTCAGCGTGAAATTCGGCGTCCAGCGCGGGCCAGATGACGCGTGGCTCGGTTACGACGCGCGTCCGGCAGCGCTGAAGGCCGCGCTGGCCTATTCGCTGAAGCGCCTGCGCACCGACTACATCGACGTGTATCGCCCGGCCCGGCTGGACCCGAATGTACCAATCGAGGAGACGGTTGGCGCGATCGGCGAGCTGATCCAGGCTGGTTACGTGCGCCGGCTCGGCCTGTCCGAGGTGAGCGCATCGACAATCCGGCGCGCCCAGGCGGTGGTGCCGGTGGCCGACCTGCAAATCGAGTATTCGCTGATCTCGCGCGGTATCGAACAGGCCATCCTGCCGGCCTGCCGCGAGCTGGGTATCGGCATCACCGCCTACGGCGTACTGGCGCGCGGCCTCATCAGCGGACACTGGACGAAGGATCGCAGCAGCAGCGGACACGATTTCCGCACCCATTCGCCACGCTTTCAGGGCGAGAACCTTGACCACAATCTGGCCCTGGTCGAGCTGCTGCGCGGGCTGGCCGAGGCCCACGGGGTCAGCGTGGCGCAGTTGGCGATCGCCTGGGCGCTGGCCCGCGGCGAAGACGTCGTGCCGCTGGTCGGCGCACGCACCCGTCCACGGCTGACCGAGGCGCTGGGCGCACTGGACATCACCCTGAGTGCGGACGACCTCGCCACGATCGAGCGCACCGTGCCACCCGGTGCCGCCGCCGGCGAGCGTTACAACACCCGCGGCATGGCCTCGCTGGACAGCGAACGCGGTTGATCGAGGCGACGTCATCGAAGCGGCGCCCCGAACCGCTATAATGTGCGGTTTGACGAATTCCCTTTCCCGTGCCGGCCTCACCGAGGCGGCGCGGCGCACGCCTTCGGAGGTTCCATGCAGTACATCTACACCATGAACGGGGTCAGCAAGATCGTCCCGCCGAAGCGCCAGATCATCAAGGACATCTCGCTGTCCTTCTTCCCCGGCGCGAAGATCGGCCTGCTCGGTGTCAACGGCGCGGGTAAATCCACCGTGCTGAAGATCATGGCCGGCGTGGACACCGACTTCCAGGGCGAGGCGCGCGCGCAGCCGGGTACCAAGATCGGTTACCTGGCGCAGGAGCCGCAGCTCGATCCCGAGAAAACCGTGCGTGAGGCAGTCGAGGAAGGCGTGTCGGAAATCCTCGACGCGCAGAAGCGACTGGAAGAAGTCTATGCCGCCTATGCCGAGGAAGGCGCCGATTTCGACAAGCTCGCGATCGAACAGCAGAAGCTGGAAAACCTGCTCGCCGCGAACGACGCGCATGCGCTGGAGCGCCAGCTGGAAGTCGCCGCCGATGCGCTGCGCCTGCCGCCATGGGATGCCAAGATCGGGCCGCTGTCCGGTGGCGAGAAGCGCCGCGTGGCGCTGTGCCGCCTGCTGCTGTCCAAGCCGGACATGCTGCTGCTCGACGAACCGACCAACCATCTGGATGCGGAGTCGGTCGACTGGCTTGAGCAGTTCCTGCACGACTATCCCGGCACCGTGGTCGCGGTCACCCATGATCGCTACTTCCTCGACAACGCGGCCGAGTGGATCCTCGAACTCGATCGCGGCCGCGGCATTCCGTGGAAGGGCAACTACACCGAGTGGCTGGAGCAGAAAGGCGAGCGTCTGGCCCGCGAAGAGGCTGCCGAGAAGGGTCGCCAGAAGGCGCTCGCACGCGAGCTGGAATGGGTGCGTTCGGCCGCCAAGGGCCGCCAGTCCAAGGGCAAGGCGCGCATCAACCGCTTCGAGGAACTGAACTCGGTCGAGTACCAGAAGCGCAACGAAACGAACGAGCTGTATATCCCGCCAGGCGAGCGCCTGGGTCAGGAAGTGATCGAGTTCAAGAACGTCAGCAAGTCGTTCGGCGATCGCCTGCTGATCGACGACCTTTCGTTCAAAGTGCCGCCGGGCGCGATCGTCGGCGTGATCGGCCCGAACGGCGCCGGCAAATCCACCCTGATGAAACTGATCACCGGCAAGGAGACGCCGGACACTGGCGAAGTGAAGCTCGGCCACACCGTGCAGCTGGCCTATGTCGACCAGTCGCGCGACAACCTCGATGCAAAGAAGAACGTGTGGCAGGAAGTGTCTGGCGGTGCCGACATCATCACCATCGGGCGTTACGAGCTGCAGTCGCGCGCGTACATCGGCCGTTTCAACTTCAAGGGCACCGACCAGCAGAAGCTGGTGGGCTCGCTCTCCGGTGGTGAGCGCGGTCGCCTGCATTTGGCCAAGACGCTGATGCAGGGCGGTAACGTGCTGCTGCTCGATGAGCCGTCCAACGACCTGGACGTCGAGACGCTGCGCGCGCTGGAAGACGCAATGCTGGAGTTCCCCGGCTGCGCGATGGTGATCTCGCATGACCGCTGGTTCCTCGACCGCATCGCCACGCACATCATCGCGTTCGAAGGCGATTCGCACGTGGAGTTCTTCCCCGGCAACTACAACGAGTACGAGGCCGACAAGAAGCGTCGCCTCGGTGAGGAAGGCGCACGCCCGCATCGCGTGAAGTACAAGAAGCTGGCGTAACCGCAACCAGGTAAGGTCATTCCGGCGCAAGCCGGAATGACGGCAAAGATCACCGGAGATCACGATGCATTTCATGCAAGCACTGCAACAGGCATGGGCCGGCAACAACTCGCTGGTCTGCGTCGGTCTCGATCCGGAACCCTCCAAATTCCCCGCGCACCTGCGCGGCAATCCGGATGCAGTCTTCGAGTTCTGCCGTGCCATCGTCGATGCCACCGCCGATCTGGTCTGCACGTACAAGCCGCAGATCGCCCACTTCGCTGCATTACGTGCCGAAGATGCACTGGAACGGCTGATCGCGCATATCCACGCAAAACATCCGGGCGTTCCGGTGATCCTCGACGCCAAGCGTGGCGACATCGGCAGTACCGCACAGCATTACGTCAGCGAAGCGTTCGACCGCTATCAGGCCGATGCGGTGACGTTGAATCCGTACCTCGGCCGCGACTCCGTCCAACCCTTCCTCGATCGCGCCGACAAGGGCGTGATCCTGCTCTGCCACACCTCCAACCCCGGCGCCGCCGACCTGCAAGATCTGCTGGTGTCCGATGAGAGCGGCCGCAGCAAGCCGCTGTACCAGCACGTGGCGCAGATCATCGCGCGCGACTGGAACAGCCATGGCAACTGCGCGTTGGTCACCGGTGCCACGTGGCCGGAGCAACTGGCCGAAGTACGCACGCTGGTCGGCGATGTTCCGCTGCTGGTGCCCGGTATCGGCGCACAGGGTGGCGATGTGGAAGCGGTGGTCCGCAACGGTCGCACGCACGACGGTGGCGGGTTGATAATCAGCTCCTCACGCGCGATCCTCTATGCCGGCAACGGCGAGGATTTTGCCCAGGCTGCGCGAGCTGCCGCGCAGGAATTACGCGACACGATCAATCGATACCGGCACGGCTGAGTGTCTTGCGCGCCAGACAGCCGCGCAAAACCATTACCCCGCCGCCATCTTCGCTGCCTGCAACGTCTTCGCCTTCAGATCCAGCGCATCGGCCGCATCCAGCAATGCGCGCGCAAAGCTGCGCACTTCGGCCGGGCGCAGCGCATACCAGTTTCCCGTCTTGGTTTCGGACACATTCCGACCCGCACGCGATACACAATGCGGTCGGAAAATCACCATGCCAGTGAGCGATTCCGAACTGATGTCCGCTGAAACAATCTGCATGTGCGTTTCGTCTTCTTTCTTCACCGAACTTCTCCCGGACGGATATCCGCCCGCTTGCAGCTTACGCTACCGGGAGTTCAGCGGTTGTTGAATGCGATGCCGTCGGCTCGGTTCGTGTCGGCTTTGCCAGCCGGCGACGACGCAACCAGCGCTCGCATGGCGTCGACAGCCAACGCTCCACCGCTGCGCCAAGCAACCAGCACAATGGCAACGCCAGCAGGTACCACAGAAAGCCCCACCGGACATCGGCGCCGCTGAGCTTGAACAGCCGCACCACCGCAAACACCACGAACATGTGACTGAGATAGATCTCGTAGCTCAGGCGTCCCCACGAGCGCAGCCAGCCCAGTCCACGCATGGGCTGCCAATGGCCACGCGATTGCCGTTGCTGGCTGGCGAACAGCAGACACAGTGTCGACACGGTCAGCACCAGCAGGTAGCCGTCGTGCAGCGAATGCCATAGTGCGGCGCCGTCCAGCATGACTGCCACCAACCCAAGCGCTCCGAGCCAGCCCAGCAAGTTGATCGTGCGGCGTGGCACTTGCCAGCGCGATGCCAGCAAGGCGCCGAGCACGCCGACAGCGATCGCCGCCATGCCCGGCAGATAAGCCTTTTCCTGCCATATCTCGTTGCCGCTCAAGGCGGCATGGGTCCATGGCATCGACAGCGCGAGCAACGCCAGCATCGGCACCAACACCCAGCGTCGCCACGTGAGCAGGCA
>DASZCB010000657.1:0-4509 GCA_035943575.1 Rhodanobacter sp.
TAGCTGCCGATGCCGGCCTGATAGCGCTGCAGCGCCAGCTGCCAGGCCTGCTGCGCTGCATCCTGCGCGCGCTGCTGCGCGGTGAGCTGTTCCTGCACCGATTGCAGCGCGGACAGCTCGTCGGCGACCTGGTTCAGCGCGCCAACCAGGGTCTGGTTGTACTGCGCCACGGCGAGGTCGTACTGCGCATCCTTGCCGGACAGGTTCGCGCGCAATTTGCCGCTGTCGAAGATCGGCAGGCTGAGCGACGGTCCGAACTGATAGAACCGCGCCGGCAAGGTGAATGGATTGCCGCCGCCCATGCTGATCACGCCGGCCATCGCGCCGATGCTGATGTTCGGCAGGAATTCGGTCTTCGCCGCCTTGATGTCCTTGCTCGCTGCCTCGACGCGCCAGCGCGCGGCGACCAGGTCGGCGCGATGGCCGAGCAGCTCCAGCGGCAGGTTGGTCGGCACCGCCAGTGCGGCCGGCTGCAGCAGCTGCGGCCGGGCGATCTCCAGTCCACGATCCGGTCCCTTGCCCAGCAGCACCGCCAGCGACGAACGCGACGCTTCGACCGCGCGCTTGGCCAGTGCGGTGTCCTGCTCGGCGGTCGCCACCTCGGCGTCGCCTTGCTTGAGCTGGATCTGGTTGTCGACGCCGGCAGCGACGCGCTGGCGGGTCAGCTCGCGCGACTGGTCTGCGCGCTTCAGTTCGCCGGCGGCCAGATCCTGCTGGGCGAACGCGTAGCCAAGCTGCGCATAGGCGCGGGCGACGTTACCGGACAGTTCGATGCGTGCGGCGCGGGCATCGATCTCGGCGGCGCGCGCCTGGCCAACCGCTGCTTCCCACGCAGCGCGCTTGCCGCCCCACAGATCCAGCTCCCACTTGAAGCTGGCGTAGCCGTACTTGGCCATCGCGAAATGCGCCTTGTCGCCAAGCAGGGCGGCTGGCGGACGGGCACCGGCGATCGCGGCGCCGCCGTTCACGCTGGGGCCGCGTGCGGCATCGGCGATGCCAGCTTCGGCCTGCGCAGCGCGCGCGCGCGCGTCGGCCGCGCCGAGGCCCGGATTGTTCTGTAGTGCCTCGGTGATCAGCGCGTCGAGTTGCGCATCGCCCAGCCCGGTCCACCAGTCCGTGGTTGGCCACGCGGCGGGCGATACGTTGACGCCGGCGAGGCTGTGCTCGGCCTTCAGCGTGGCGGGGTCGATCGGTGTGCCGTCCGGATGCACACCGCCGCTACTGACACAGCCGGCTAGCGCGAGGGTCAGTGCGGCGGCAGCCGCAAGTAGATGCAGACGCATGGGATGAAGTCCAGGGATAGGGGTCAGTTCTTGTCGCGCAGCGCGTGCAACACACGCGTGAGGTAATCGTGCAACTGGTTGCGTTCGGTCTCGCTCAACGATCGCTGGGCCGCTTCCAGCACACGTGCGCTGCAATCGGTCAGCTGCTGGGACTTTGCCGCACCGGCTTCGGTCAGCTCGATCCGCAGCGTGCGCCGATCCTGCTCATGCGGGCAGCGGCGCAGATAGTCCTTGCGCTCCAGCTGGTCGAGCTGGCGGGTCATGGCGCCGCCGTCCAGCTCCACCGTGCGTGCCAAATTGCTGGCCGACATCGGTCCCAATCTGGCCAGTTTTTTCAGGATCAGGAATTGGGTGTAGCTCAGGTCGAGGCCGCTGGCGGCCAACTCTTCTTCCATTGAGCGGACGAGTTCCGCCCGCACCAGGCTCAGCATGACGCCGAGGCTTTCGGTGGCGGAAAGAGATGGTTGCGTGTTCATAGCCGTGCATTCTATTGCCGTAAGTTTATTTGTCAAGGCAAATATATGTCAGGCAGTGTTTGTTACAGCAAGATGTCAGCCTGTGTGGGAGCGGGCGCCATCAATGGCCAAATCCTCGTCGTGTCTGTCCTGTCTTGCATAAGCTGTGCTTATCAGCAGGATCATTAAAACCGCCTTGGCTTATCGGCGTGTGCAGACATAGCATGGCCCGACGCCATGCCCGCGTCGCCGAATGACTTCCGAGGCCACCATGATTCGCTCACTCATGTCCGCGCTAATTGCGCTCAGCCTATTGCCCGCTGCAGCGATCGCTGCCGACGGTTTCTGGCAGACCCCCACGATTGCCGGCGCCGGCCGGATCCACGCATTGCCGCAGGCGGCCTACCAGCCCGATCGCAACGCGAGCTACAAAGTGGTGTTCGGCTTGACCAAGGCCGGCGACAAACCGACCGAGGTGAGCCCGTCGCTGGATCGGGTGGCGCGCACGGTGAACCTGTACGTCAGCGCCGGGGTACCGCTGGATCATCTGAAATTCGTGGCAATAGCCTACGGCCCGGCCACGCCGATCGCGCTGAACGACGAGCAGTACCGCAAGAAGTACGGCGTGGCCAATCCGAACCTGCCAGTGATCGTGCAGCTGCGCAAGGCGGGGGTCGATGTGGCGGTGTGCGGGCAGGCGGTGGCCGAGCATGACTTCCAGTACGACTGGATTGATTCGCACGTCACCCTGGCGCTGTCCGCACTGACCACGATCAGCGAGCTGCAGCAGAAGGGTTACGCACTGCTGCCGTTGTGATCTTCATGTTGCCGGGGAAAAGCACCATGCGTCATACCATCGTGCGGCTGCTGGCCGCTGTCGCCATCAGCACGACCAGTGTGGTGGCCAGCGCCGCCGGCAAGACCGACTTCCTGCCGCCGTGGAATCCGCCGCCGGCCGGCATGCAGTTCAGCGTGCCGCCGTTCGACGCGATCGCCGATCTGCACGGCGACATCGTCGATCCGCAGCTCACCGTGTTCTTCGCCGGCAACCAGTTCATGGTGGTGGATGATCTGCTGGAAGCGTTCAAGCAGGCGCACCCGCAATACCAGCGGATCTACGTCGAGACGCTGCCGCCGGGCATTCTCGCCAAGCAGATCGAAAGCGGCACACTGGTGATGGGCAACCTGCGCATCACGTTGAAGCCGGACGTCTATACGGCTGGAAAAAGTGCGATTGCGGAGAAGCAGAAACAGCAAGACTGGTTCGCCGACACGTATGACTACGCGCGCAATCCGCTGGCGATCCTGGTGGCGAAAGGCAATCCGAAACACATCCTGGGGCTGGCTGACCTCGGTCGTGCCGACGTACGTGTGAGCATGCCGAACCCGGCGTGGGAGGGCATCGCCAAGCAGATCGAGGCGAGCTATCGCAAGGCCGGTGGCGATGCGCTCGACCACGCCATCATGGACAGCAAGGTAAAGGACGGCAGCACCTTCCTTACCCGCATCCATCACCGGCAGTCGCCACTGCGCGTATTGCAGGGCGAGTCGGACGCGGCGCCGGTATGGTCGACCGAGGCGTATTTCCAGCAGCAGATCATGCATTTCCCGGTCGAGACTGTGGCGATCCCGGACGTGCAGAACGCCACCGCGACCTATACCGCTGCACGCATGCGGAAGGCACCGCACGAGCAGGCCGCGAAGGATTTCCTGGCGTTCATGCAAAGTCCCGCCGCGCAGGCGGTGTATCGCAAGTACGGCTTCCAGCCGACGCATTGAGGAAGGCCGCAATGTCACACGTCGATTCACGCCGGATCGTGTTCGCCATCGGCCTCGCCGCCGCCGTGCTGTTTGCTGGCGCGGTGCATGCCACCGATGCGGCGGCGATCACCCGGCAAGGCAACGGCAAGGGCGCGGCACCGTGCATGGCGTGTCACGGCGACGATGGCGGCGGTCAGGCTGCGGCGGGCAATCCTCGTCTGGCCGGCCTAGATGCGGACTATCTGCAAAAGCAACTGGACGATTTCGCCAGCGGCACACGCGCCAGTGCGGTGATGCAGGCCACCGCCACGGCGCTCGGCGAAGACGAACGTCAGGCACTGGCGGTGTACTACAGCAAGCTGCCGCTGGCGTCCGCGCCGGCGAAACCGGCCATGCCACTGCCGCTCGCCGACAGCGTGGGCGCCGTGCTGGCCACGCGCGGCCGCTGGGCCAGCAACGTGCCGGCGTGCGTGCAATGCCACGGCCCCGCCGGGGTCGGTGTGGGCGCGCATTTCCCGCCGCTGGCCGGGCAGCCGGCAGCGTATATCGTCGCCCAGCTCAAGGCATGGCAACGAGGTACGCGGCACAACGATCCGCTGCAGCTGATGCAGCATCTGTCCAGTGCGCTCGGCGAGCAGGACATCCGTGCGGTGGCCGACTGGTTCGCCGCACAGCCGCTAGCCGCGAACGGAGTCACGCCATGAAGATGCTCGTGTGCTGGATCGGTGCGATCGCGCTGGGCGCGTTGAGTGCCTGTACGCAGAAGCCGGCGGGCACGCTCGCCGCGAGTTCGCCGTCCGCGGCAACCGTCGCGGCGACGCACACGCCCGCAGCGGACAAGTCGACGGCTGGCGCGTCCATAGAGTTCACGCCGCCCACGGAAGCGCAGATTCCCGACGGCCCGCTCGGCGACGTGATCCGGCAGGGCCGCGACATCTTCATCGACACGCCGCAGCACGCGACGGCGTATGTCGGCAACGGACTCAGTTGCAGCAACTGCCATCTCGATG
>DASZCB010000658.1:0-6064 GCA_035943575.1 Rhodanobacter sp.
CGCGTCGACAACCAGCTTGATGTGAAAACCCAACACTAAGGATCAAAAAACGTTATGAACGCTTCCGTCTATTGCACCACCAAGACCGTCGAACAGGCCGAGAACATCGTTCTCGAGCTGAAGCAGACTGGCTTTGCCAGCGACGACATTTCCGCCCTGCTTCCCGACAAACGCGGCACCAAGGATTTCGCCCATGAACACAACACCAAGGCACCGGAGGGCGCAACGACCGGTGGCGTTGCCGGACTTGGCGTCGGCGCCGCGTTGGGTTGGCTCGCCGGCATCGGTGCGCTCGCGATCCCGGGTGTGGGTCCCTTCATCGCTGCCGGCCCCATCATGGCAGCGCTCGGCGGCGCAGCGGTCGGCACGGCTGCCGGCGGCATCATCGGCGCTCTGATCGGCCTGGGCATCCCCGAGTTCGAAGCCAAGCGTTACGACGCCAAGATTCGCGAGGGCAACATCCTGATTTCGGTTCACACCGAAGATGGCAAACAAAAGGATATCGCCAAGGACGTGTTCAAGCGCAACCACGCGGACGACATTTCTAGTGCATCCGAGGCGAGCGTGAATTAAGCCGGTACATCCAACAGCATGCTATTGAATAAAACGGTCGGGCCATCGCGCCCGGCTTTTTTTGGCTGCGGATCGGTGGCATCGCCGGAAATCCAACTGCCTCGCGGCTCGATCATCGCGCAGGGCCGCGCTTGCTGCCGGATCCGCAGTGATCGCTGCTATGCCGCCTCGTTCTTCTTCGCCCCGCGTATATTTATCCCCGCCAGGCACAGCTGCAGCACGATCAGCGCATAGGCGTCGGTGCGCCAGCCCCAGATGATCCACAGCACATTGCTCGCCAGGAAACACCAGAAGCCGAAGCCGCGGCGTGTTTTCGTTCGCGACGAGACGTACCAGGCCGCAATCACGGTAACCACCATGGCCGGCCACTGAACGAGCCCGATGTAATCCATGCTGCTGTGTCCCAAAAAAAATGGGCGCCAAAATGGGCGCCACGATCGTGCGCTTGCGGCGGACAGCATGACCGTCGACGCATGATCTCTCCGTGTTTCCACCGGAACGCGTTCCTTCGCCGGGCGGACGGTCGGTGTGCAGGTTGAACGGTGAGCGCAGCGAGTCCGCATCAACGTGGAGTTTCATGCCCTCGTGCACGCCGGTCGCATGGCGGCGAACTACGCCTCCCGGCTACCGTTCGGCATGTGCAATTTGCACGATGGCCGTTGCGATCTCCTCGGGAGAAAGTATGAAATCAACGAAGCCACTGGCGATGGCACTTTCAGGCATGTCGGGCTGCCGTGCTGTGTCGAGGCGCTGTGCGATCGTGGTGCCCCCGACTTCCTTGATGGCGCGAAGCGCCTCGGCGCCGTCTCCGTCGTAGCCAGAGACGATCACGGCAATAAGCTTGCCGTCCCAGTGTTCTGCCAGGGAGCGCAGGAACACGGTGATGACATCGGGCCATCCCCGCGGCTTCGAGATTGGTTCGAGCCGAAAGTCGCCGTGAAGCACGTGCAGGTCTCGCTGCGCAGGGATAATGAAGACCCGATTGGGTTCAATCCGCAGGCTATCGACGATGAGTTTCACGGGCATCGTGGTGAAACCCGGAAGGATCTCGTGAAGCCGAGAGGAGAACTTTCTCGCATGGTTGACGATGACGACCGCGACACCCATGTCGTTTGGCAGGTGTTTCAGCAACCGGATATAGGCGTCGAGACCGCCGGCCGATCCCCCCACGCAGACGATCGGGAAATCCCATCCAGTTCGACTGACTTTCATTCGTCCGCCTCTTTAATCCAGTGGCCCCAAGGCAGCGGCGCAGTGGCCTGACGACCTGGTAGACCGACATAGGTCGGGTGATACATCCAGAGCAAACACCGACTGGAGCCTTCCACACTAGACCATACCGTGAGTCGGTGACGTGATCAGACGAAAAGGGTTCATTTTCCCTCGCGCTGGACGGGCGGCCTTTTTCTTGCTGCCCGCGGACCGGCGCTAAGACGACTATCGGGGTCAGGTTCACTTACTGCCGTGAGAAAGTGAACCTGATCTTCATCCCGTGCCTTTCGCGTAGCGCGGTGATGCACAAGGGCACTGGGTCCCAGATGTCGCTTCGCGATTCCGGGATGACGAGAAAAATCAGAACATCCTTAGACTAAAGAACGACCTTGGCTGTGTACGCCGGGATTGCATATGCCAGTCGAAACCGGCCGCCCTAAACGGCGTGAAAAGCGCCACCACGATGAGGTAGGTTCGCCGACGACCACGTTGCCTGGGAGAACGGGCGGAACAAGTGACTGAAGCGCGGACGGCTGACGGAGGTACTTGCAGTTTCGCTGAAGGGCCGACAAGCCTGCGGCAGGCAGAAACCGACCCGTTGCTGTCGGTCGTGAGTGGCCGCTTTGGAGAAGACTATTTTTCCGAGATTGACGGAAAATAGTGGTTGTGCGAGGCCGTCGTTCCCGTGCTGGAAGCCCAGGATTACGCTGCCGTGCCGAGCCGGGAGGGGTATTGACCTCAACACCAAGGGACCGGGGACTCTCTGCGCAAGGACCTCGATCATCTCGTCAGGACTTACTCGACAAGTTCGATATCGAGGCTGTAAAGCAGCGACATCGCATCGGGCAAAGTGAACTTGGCCCGTTTAATGTCGTTGTTGAACACATTGATGCTGTAGTTCTTCGCTTCGGAGAAGTTGGCACGCGCAAGCCTGGTTTGTCGAAATACGCTATCGCGGAGATCAGAATGGCTGAAGTCTGCGTCTTCGCAGTTCGCTCCAGTGAAGTCGACGTCGACGGCGCGGCAATCGATCAGCTTTAGTTCGCGTAGATGAAGGCCAAAGAAAGTAGAGTCATTCAGTACGCAGCGGATGAAAGACAGGGCGCCGACCATATGTATCGACGACCAGTAGGCGTCAGTCCAATTAATGCCGACCATTTTGCAGTCGGTAAAAGTCACAGCGGAAAAGCCGCTACTGGTCACTTTCGTCAGGCTAAGATTGCAATCAATAAATTCACAGTCACTGAAGCGGCAGCGCGCAAGCAACGCGTCGCTCAAATTGCAGCGAACGAAGCTGCAATCTCGAAATCGTCTGTCCTCGATGAGGGCACCTGCAAGCTCGATATTCTTGAAGGTTTCGTCGTCATACTCCTTAGATTCTAACGTCAGGTCTGCCATGCCGTTGTCGCAAGTGATTTAGGGCGTTGCAGTATCTCATGCGACAACAGTCAGGCAGTTTTCTTTGTAGCTATACGTTCGGACTGCTTCTGCCGCTCGAACGGCACCACGCTGACCTAGCGGACTAACGACTGGCTGCTTTGGAGCAGCGAAATCCGTGATTTGATTGGCAGAAATTGGCCGAAGTCGGCCAGTCGACTAACTTGGTCAGCGTTCCTGGCGAGCCTGGTCAGTTCCGCTGGCGATGGCGGTCAGGTTTGGTGCCGGGAATGGGCAACTGGCTCGCGGTTCGCAGCGGAACGCCAGCGCAAGCATTTGGTGGTACATCTGATGGTACAAATCACCATCACCCACGGTTAAACTCTGTAGAATAGCCGTTTGTAGGCTATTATTCGATGGCCGGACGACCCACCAGTCTCCAGAGCGCCCGCCGGGCGCTCTTTTTTTTGCTTCGACAGCCAGCATCTGGCCCCGATCCCCGGTGGCGGCGTGATGTGGATGAACCGCTGCCTGTTTGGGAAAAAGCACATTCCGTCCGACCGACAATGACGACAAAGGTCCCCGGCGATTGCTATGGTTCGTCACGTGGGTGACGGGAGAGCCGAAGTGGACATTGAAGTATCGGCAGATGTGCTGCGCGGGCGTCGCTTGATGGTGGGCACGCCCATGTATGGGGGCCAGGCCAGTGGCCAGTTCCTGCGCTCGATGTGCGAGCTGACTTTGCTGTGCGCGCATCATGGGTATCACTGAGCAGTTGTTTTCTGCTCAATGAATCGCTGATCATCCGCGCTCGCGCGGAAATCGCCGCGCAGTTCCTGCGCTCGAATGACACGCACCTGATCTTCATCGACGCCGACATCGGCTTCCAGGCGATGGATGTGCTGAGCCTGCTGGCGCTGGCGGGCGATGCCAGTCCGTATGACGTGATCGGTGGTGCGTATCCGCGCAAGCAGATGGCGTGGGATCAGCTGGGCCGCGCCGTGGCGATGGGCATAACTGATGCCGGTGCGCTAGCCAGGGTGGCCTCGCCGCTGGTGTTCAATCCGCTGGATGATGCGCAGGGCAAGGTCGCACTGGGCGAGCCGCTTGAAGTGGCCGAGATCGGTTGCGGTTTCATGCTGATCCGCCGCTCAAGTTTCGTCTTGTTCGATCGCCACTATCCCGAGCAGCGCTACCGTGCGGACGATCCGTCGATGTCGGAGAACCAGCGCGAGCGCACCATGTATTTCGATTGCGGAATCGATCCGCTGTCGCGACGCTATCTTTCCGAGGATTACTGGTTCTGCCAGCGTCTGCGTGCGGTGGGTGGGCACATATGGCTATGCCCGTGGATACAGCTGGAGCATGTCGGCAGTCAGGTCTACCGCGCCGATCCAGCCGCACTCGCGCGCATCGGCGTGCCGCTGGCCGGCGAGCGTTGACCGAGGCTTGCCCGTTCGCACTTGCGGGTGCGGATGCTCAGAAATCGCCGCAGCTGTTTTTCTGCTTCGTCGAGACGCAGTTGGCGAGATTCGGGCGTGAACGCACACGAGACCATTCGCGTGCCAGCGTATCGCCATCCTTGTCGCGGCTGTCGGAGGCAAGATCGGTGGCCGGACACAGCCCAACCATGCCGAAGTTGCGGTCGTAGACGTAGGTGACTGGCGTGTCCCGTTGTATGTCCAGGGTATAGACCTGCAACGGAGGCGTGATGGTAAGTGCCTGCGCATTTCCATTCGCCTGCACGAACACATAGTTGTTCGCATTCAGGCCGCTACCGAAGATGCCGTAAACCCCGACAGGTGAGTCGATGCCGGCCGACGTCTGGAAGGCCAGTGTGCCGGTGGTGGCTGTTCCCACGGTGTCGCCGTTGTGGAAACCGCTGACGCTACCGCCGAACGTGCCGTTCGGAGTACCTACCATTCGACGCTGCGGGTCGGCTACATAGGTGAGCGTGGCCGGGGTGATGGTGAACGCACTGGCATTGCCGGCATTCTGCGCGAACACGTAGTTCGACGCAGTGAGCCCACTGCCGTTGATCGCATAGCTGCCGACGCCGGAGGCCTGTGTGGCCGGCGTGTTGAAGGCCAGCGTGCCAGTGGTCGCGGAAGCCTGGGTATCGGTGAGCCGGAAGCCGCTGACCGTACCGGCAAGCGCGCCGTTCGGATCACCGTAGGTGCGGGTATACGGATTGGCGTCATAGGTCAGTGTGGCCGGAGTAACAGCCAGTGTGCCGTTGGCAATCTTCAGTACATAACCCGCCGGCGAGGTGAGGTTGCCGCTGATCGTGTAACTGCCGACGTTGCTGGCCTGGGTTGCGGTAGTGGTGGTACTTCCACTGATCGCATTGACCGCCAGATCGCCAAGGATCAACCCACTGGTTACATAGGTCAGCGCAGGGTTGATCAGACCGTATTCGCGGCTGAGGTTGTCGATCGCGATGGTGGCCACTGGCTGCGCGATGTAGATGAACTGGTTCGCCGTATTCAGTGGCGTCACCGTGCAGGAAGCGCTGAAGGCGCAGCCGTACAGATTGGGCAAGGTACCGTTGCCGGCCAGTCCGCCGCGGTTCTCGCCGACCCAGGTCGAGGCCCACACATGCCAGTAACTGACGGCGGTGATCGATGCGCCGGCATTGTTGAGGAACAAGCCGGTGGGGCCGTCGGCAACCAGATTCACCGTGTTGCCGCTGACGTTGGCATTGAGCAACAAATTGCCCCCCAGACTTTGCACCAGCACATTGCCGCCGGCACTGATGCCGCTGGCGGCAAGTGCGGTGGGCGTATTTGCGCCGGCAGTGAAACCGAGAGTGTTGACCGTGCCGATTCCGACATCGCCGGCATTGATGAAGGTGAAATTGCCCGCCGCCGTACCCGCCACGGTGTTGGCCGATACCTGGTTG
>DASZCB010000659.1:0-1752 GCA_035943575.1 Rhodanobacter sp.
GTAAGCCGCGATCGCTTGCTGATACTGGCCCTGCCGCGCCAGCGTGTTGCCGAGGTTGTATGCCGCATCGCCCCCGGGCGCGTGCTGCAGTGCCTGCTTTGCTGCCGCATAGTCGCCTGCGCGATACGCCGCGGCACCACGCCAGGCTGGGTCGCGCGCCAGCTGTTGCGCCTGTTTCGCGCGACCTTGCCGCAAGGCTTGCGCGGCCTGCTGATCGGGACGCTGCCACAGGTCATGCCACGTCGTCGCGTCGGCCGTGGTCGGCAGCAGCGGCAGCATGACCAACGGCAGCAACAGCAACCAGCCGCGACGGAACGCCAGCGCCACGATCAGCAGCAGCGACAGCAACAGCCACGGGCCGCGATCCTGCCATTCGTCGCCCAGCTGCCCGTCGGCCAGCGTCGCTGGCGCGGTGCTGAGTTGCGCATGCAGCGCGTCGATATCCCGATGATCCGTCGTCATCGCCGCATAGCTGCCACCACCGGCAGCGGCCAGCGCGCCGAGCGCGGCATCGTCGCGGCGAGCCAACACCATGCCGCCTTGCGCATCGCGCAAGAAACCGCCATCGGACAACGGCACCGGACCACCTTGCGAGGTACCCACGCCGAGCACGGATACGTGCACGCCGGCGGCATTCGCCTTGCGCGCGGCGGCAGCGGCAGCGGCATCGACCTGATCGGTGATCAGCACCAGCGAACCGCCGCTGGCCTTGGCATCATGGATCAATGCCACGCCACGCTCGATCGCCAGCGTCGGATTGTCGCCGTCCACCGGCATGGTGTCCGGCGCCAGCACATCGAGCAGGTCGTCGAGGCTGTTCGCATCGGACGTGAGCGGCGCCACCACGAACGCCTCGCCGGCATAGCCGATCAGCGCGTTGAGTCCGTCGTGGTTGCTAGCCAGCAGATCGCGCGCCTTGTAGCGCGCGCGATCGAGCCGGCTCGGCGCCACGTCGCGCGACAGCATGTGTTGCGACAGCGAGATCGCCAGCACCTGCGCCGCGCGACTGGCATACAGCGGCTGGTTGACGCGACTCCAGCTCGGCCCGGCCAACGCCAGCGCACACAGCGTCCAGCCCAGTGCGAACAACCACACCGGCAAGCTCCGGTTGCCGGCACGGCCACGCAGCAGATGGGGTAGCAAGGCCGCATCGACCAGCCGCGACAGCTCCAGTTGTGCCGCGTCGTGCCGCACGCCCAGCCAGAACAGCAGCGGTAACGGCATCAGCGCGGCCAACCACCACGGCTGCAGAAAGTGGAGCTGCTGCAGAAGCTCGCTCATGCGGCTCGCTCCGATACTCGGCCAAACCGGCGCGGCAGGATCACCAGCAACAGCAGCGCAATCGCCGCCAGCAGCGGCCAGCGGAACAGCTCATGTCGCGGGCGCAAGGTCGGTCCGTGTTGCGGCATCGGTTCCAGTGCATCGATCGCACGATAGGCATCCGCCAGTTCACCGCTATCGGTGGCGCGGAAAAAGCGCCCACCCGTCTGCGTGGCGATGCTGGTGAGCATGTCGGCATCCAGATCGGCCGAAGGATTGACCAGCTGGCTGCCGAAGAATCCAGGTATGCGCATCTGCGTGGCACCGATGCCGATGGTGTAGATGCGCACGCCGGCCGCCTTGGCCGCGCGCGCCGCTTCGCGTGGCGCGATGCTGCCGGCGTTGTTGACGCCGTCGGTGAGCAGCACCAACACGCGCGCCTGTTCGGGCAGTGCCGACAGCCGCTTCACCGCCACCGCGATCGCATCGCCG
>DASZCB010000660.1:0-3940 GCA_035943575.1 Rhodanobacter sp.
ATCAGACCACGCTGACGGCAATTCCTGTTGCTACGAATTGCTCGTTCGGCGTGGTTGTCGCTGGGCCTTGTTCAGCGCCCAAGCAGTGCGCTGGCCCGCCGCACCACGTTGTCGACACTGAAGCCATATTCGCGCAGCAAGACCCCGGCCGGCGCAGAGGCGCCGAAGCGGTCGATACCGAGCATGTCGCCCTGTTCGCCGGTGTAGCGGCGCCAGCCTTGTGCCACACCCAATTCCACCGCTAGTCGCGCGGTCACTGCAGGCGGCAGCACCTCGTCGCGATAGCTTTGCGGCTGCGCGTCGAACAGTTCCCAGCTCGGCATCGACACGCAGCGTACGGCAATGCCTTCAGCCTGCAGCTGGTCGGCGGCGGCAAGGATCAGGGTGACTTCGGAGCCGCTGGCGATCAGGATCAGTGACGGCTTGCCATCCTTCGCCTCACTCAGCACGTAGGCGCCCCGGCGCAGGCCGTCGGCGCTGGCATAGCGGGTGCGGTCGAGCGTGGGGAGATCCTGCCGGGTCAGCGCCAGCAGCACCGGATGCTTCTCCGATTCCACCGCGACCTTCCATGCCACCGCAGTCTCGTTGGCGTCGGCGGGGCGGATCACCGTGAGGTTGGGGATCGCGCGCAGGCTGGCCAGCTGTTCCACCGGCTGATGGGTCGGACCATCTTCGCCCAGCGCGATGCTGTCGTGGGTGAACACGTGCACCACATGCACGCCCATCAGCGCGGCCAGGCGAATCGCCGGGCGCATATAGTCGGAGAAGATCAGGAAGGTCGAGCCGTACGGTACGAAGCCGCCGTGCACGGCGAGCCCGTTGGCGATCGCACCCATCGCGTGCTCACGCACGCCGAAATGCAGGTTGCGGCCGGCGTAGCTCCAGCCGGCGCTGTCGGAACCTTGCGTGTCCTGCCCCGGCGTTGCCGGCGGATTGAAATCACCTAACCCTTTCAGGTTGGTGTGCGTGGACGAATCGAGATCCGCCGAGCCGCCACACAGCGCGGAAAGTTTCGGTGCGATCGCGTTCATCACCTTGCCGCTGGCGACACGGGTGGCGATGCCCTTGGCATCGGCGGGGAATACCGGGATGTCCGCATCCCAGTCGGCGGGCAGCTCGCCGCGCAAGCGGCCCTGCAGTTCCTGCGCCAGTTCGGGGAATGCCTTGGCATAGCCGTCCAGACGTCCATTCCATGCAGACTGCGCTTGCGTGCCGCGATCCAGCGCTTCGCGGAAATGTGCCAGCGCCGGCTCCGGCAGCAGGAAGTCAGGTTCAAGCGGCCAGCCGAGATTCTGCTTGGTCTTCTTCGTGTCCTCGACGCCGAGCGGTGAACCGTGCGCCTTGAAGCTGTCCTGCTCGGGCGAGCCGAAACCGATATGCGTGCGCACCAGGATCAGGGACGGCCGCGTAGTGTCGGCGCGGGCGGCGTCCAGCGCGGCGCTGATCGCATCCACGTCGTTGCCGTCGGCCACGCTGATGGTCTGCCAGCCGTAGGCCTCGAAGCGCCTGGCGCGATCCTCGGAGAACGTGATGTCGGTGCCGGCGGCGAGCGTGACGTAGTTGTCGTCGTACAGGCAGACCAGCTTGCCGAGTTTCAGATGTCCGGCGAGCGAGGCGGCTTCGCTGGCCACGCCTTCCATCAGGTCACCGTCGCTGACGATCGCCCAGGTGCGATGGTCGATGATGGTGTGGCCGTCGCGGTTGTAGCGTGCAGCAAGGTGGGCCTCGCCGATCGCCATGCCGACCGCATTCGCCAAGCCCTGGCCGAGTGGCCCGGTGGTGACTTCGACGCCCGGTGTGTGACCGTACTCGGGATGTCCCGGTGCCTTGCTGCCCCACTGGCGGAACTGCTTGAGGTCATCCAGCGAGAGGTCGTAGCCGGTGACGTGCAGCAAGCTGTACAGCAGCGCCGAGCCATGACCGGCGGATAGCACGAAGCGGTCGCGATCGACCCAGTGCGGGTCGGTCGGGTTGTACTTCATGTGTCGTGTCCACAGCGCATACGCCATCGGCGCGGCACCGAGCGGCAGGCCGGGATGGCCGCTGTTGGCCTTCTGCACCATGTCCACAGAAAGGAAGCGAAGCGTGTTGATGCATTGCTGGTCGAGTGCTGATGCGGTCATGCTGTTTCCTTGAAGTCAGGTGCAATGCGGTACGAGATCCAGAGAGGGTGATCGCTTGCCGGTCAAGCAGCCGTCAAGTTTTCCATGCCGGTATTTCAGCGGCGCGGCTAGCCGATGGCACCGAACAGCCTGCCGGCTCCGGCGGTGATCGCCATGGCCAGGGCGCCCCAGAAAGTGATGCGCAGGGCGCCGGCCATCACGCTGGCGCCGCCTGCATGTGCTGCGATGCTGCCGAGCAACGCGAGGAAGAACAGCGAGGCAACGAAAACCGGCACGATGACCACTGTCGCCGGAGCCGCGGCAACAACCAGCAACGGCAACGCGGCGCCCAGCGCGAAACTCAATGCCGAGGCGCCGGCGGCCTGCAGCGGGCGAGCCCGCAATGCCTCGGTGATACCCAGTTCATCGCGGGCATGCGCGTCCAGCGCATCGTGAGCCATCAGCTGGACCGCGACTTGGGTAGCCAGGGCCGGATCAAGTCCGCGGCCTACGTAAATGGCCGCCAGCTCCTTGTGCTCACCTTCGCTGTCGACATGCAGCTCGTGACGCTCCTTCTGCAGTTCCGCCTGCTCGGTATCGGCCTGCGAGTGCACCGACACGTATTCACCCGCCGCCATCGACATCGAGCCGGCGACCAGGCCGGCGATGCCGGCGGTCAGGATGTTCTGTCCGCTGGCATGTGCGGCAGCCACGCCCAGCACCAGGCTGGCAGTGGAGACGATACCGTCGTTCGCTCCCAGCACGGCCGCGCGGAGCCAGCCCATGCGGCCGGTTTGATGACGTTCGTGGTGGCGTCGATACACGTAGGCGATCTCCACTGTCGATCAGAAGTGGCTCATGCTGCGAGCCCGGATGATCGCATGGCGGTTGTCCGGGACGCTCAGGTCATCCGCTGCAAGGTGTTGTCGCGGCGACCGAAGTGATGCCACAGCGCTGCAAGGATATGCAGCCCGATAACGTAGTAGAACACCGTGCCGATGGTGCCGTGCAGATGCTCCAGCTGCTCCGACAGCGCATGATCGGGATGGCCCAGGAACGCAGGCAGAAGGGTAACGCCGAACAGAGCCACCGGCTTGCCGGCGATCTGCAGGGTGATCAGCCCCAGCAGTGGCTGCACCAGCAGGAACAGGTAGAGCGCTGCGTGGGTGAGCTTGCTCAGCAAGGCAGTCCAGCGATCCAGCGGCGGCACGATCGCCGGCTGCGGATGGTGGGTACGAATCCACAGGCGCGGCAGTACCAGCAGCAGTACGGCCAGTCCCGCGAGGTAGTGCGAGGCCAGCACATTCATGCGCGTCGCGCTGCCACGCGGGAAAAGTTCGAACAGGTTGATGAACAGGTAAGCCAGCAGGACCAGCCCAAACATGCTCCAGTGCATCCAGCGCAGCGGCCTGGCATAACGGGGGCGTGAATCAGTCGATGGCATGTGCTGTCTCCGGCAGGCGGTGGATCGGCGATGCGTGAGCGAAATGACGCTCACGTCCAAGCGTAGCGTCTGGTTGCTTAGTGCCAAATTTGCACAGGGAGGCATTCGGCGAGGCTGGCCGTTCCGGCGAAGTGGCGGTCGGCACGTGCCCCGGCAGGCGAAGCATGACGATGGGCGCCGTGCCCGTCACGCGCCGGCCAGTGCCATGTCGACGATCTTCTGTGCCTCGGCCAGCAGGCTTTGCAGATGTTCTCCGCTCTTGAAGCTTTCCGCGTAAATCTTGTAGATCGCCTCGGTGCCGGACGGCCGCGCGGCGAACCAACCGCTGGCGGCGACGACCTTGATGCCACCGATCGCCATATCGTTGCCTGGTGCCTTGTCGAGCACCTGCTCG
>DASZCB010000661.1:0-8134 GCA_035943575.1 Rhodanobacter sp.
CCCATGGCACGCGGATCGATGCCACGCCCAGCAGCAAGGCCACGATCGGCGCGAACGCGACGACCATGATCGTGTCGTTGAGCGCCACCTGCGCCAGCGTGAAATTCGGCTCGCCACCACACAGCCGCGACCACACGAACACCATCGCCGTGCACGGTGCGGCAGCCAGCAGGATCAGTCCCGCGATATACGCATCGTGCTGCCCGGCCGGCAACCACGCCGCAAACACATGGCGAATGAACAGCCAGCCCAGCAGCGCCATCGAGAACGGCTTGATCGCCCAGTTCACCAGCAAGGTGATGCCGATGCCGCGCAGCTGGTGGCGCACGCCTGCGAGTTGCGCGAAATCGACCTTGAGCAGCATCGGCACGATCATCAGCCACACCAGCGCGGCAATCGGCAGGTTGATGTGTTGCGCTTCGACTGTCGCCAGCATCGCGAAGAGGCCGGGAAAGAGATGGCCCAGAGTAATGCCGGCGACGATGCACAGCGCGACCCACACGCTCAGATAGCGTGCGAAAAATCCGATCTGTGGCAGCGGTGCCGTGATGACTTCACTGTTCATCGGCGGCTACCGTCTGGCCGATGGCGCGCAGGTGCTGCTGTGTCGCCAGACGATCGAGTTTTTCCAGCGGCAGCGCCAGCAGCAGCTCGATGCGTCGACGCAGCATCAGCCACGCCGACCGGAACGCGCGGCGGCGCTCTTCCTCGGTACCGCTGACCGATACCGGATCAGGCACGCCCCAGTGCGCGGTGACCGGCTGGCCGGGCCAAATCGGGCAAAGCTCGCCGGCGGCGTTGTCGCAGACCGTGATCACGATGTCGATCGCGGGCGAGTCGGCCTGCGCGAATTCGTCCCAGCTCTTGCTGCGCAGCGGCTCGCTGTAGCCGAATGCGCGGGCCAGTTCGGCGGCGAGCGGTTGCACCGCGCCGCTGGGGAAGCTGCCGGCGCTGTACGCGCGGAACCGCCCTTTACCCAGTACGTTGAGCAGCGCTTCGGCCATCACGCTGCGCGCGGAGTTGCCGGTGCACAGGAACAGCACGTTGTACGGTTGATTAAGCATGGTCGTCTCAGCAGCAGTTCGCGTTCGGTCCGCACGAAGCAGAGGGTTTGCTATCGGTCGCCGGACCGCAGCACGACGCGCCGGTTTCGTTGGGTGCGCTCGTATACGAAGTCGCCTCGCCGTGTGTGTGGAAGCTTTCCCAGCGCACACCTTGCGGATCCTCGGCCCAGAACTTGTCGGAACGGGCGTAGCAGCAGGTCGTGCCTTTTTCCGCCAGCGCGACGGCATCTGCGGCCTGCAAGCGCGCACCGATGGCGGCGAGTTCGGCGTCGTCCTCGGCTTGTAGGCCGAGATGGTCCACGCCGAGCTGGCGGCCGCGCTGCGAGATCGCGAAGTTGATCCGCGGGTCGTCCAGCATCCACTTCGCGTAATCAGGTTTGATCACGCTGGGCGCGACACCGAACAACGTCGTGTAGAAGCGGATGCTGCTGTCGAGCTGCTCGACGTTCACATGCACATGGAAGCGTTTCATCGTTTTCTCCTTGCCGGCTGGCAGGTGGCGGCGGGTGCGCAGCCGGCGGTGGCCGATCCTGCGCAGCAGTTATCGGTGAGGAAGCCGAGCAGATCATTCATCTGCTGGTAGTTCGCGCGACACTGGATCACCCGTCCGCGCCGTTCGTCGCTGACCATGCCGGCGCGGCGCAGGATGTGCAGATGGCTGGTCAGCGTCGCGCCGGCGAGTCCGGTGGCGGCGGCCAGTTCACCGACCGCCATGCCTTCCTCGCCGGCCTGCACCAGCAGCCGATACAGGTTCAGGCGGTGCTCCTGTGCGAGCGCATTGAGGCAGATGAGCGCGGCTGTAGATTTCATATTTCCAGAATTATAGAAATATTAGAAAGAGTCAAGCCATGTACTTCCGGTCAGGCCTCGAAGCGTGGATCAGATCGTCGAGCGGGACTGCCTGGAGACGCGGGTGCGATGGCCGGGCATCGCAGTCAGGCCGAGCTATTTGGTGCGTGGGCACTCAATCCGACGTGGGTACTTCCGCGAGTTTGCGCGTGCGCCGGGGCTTCGCTTGCGCCGCCACGATGAGCTGTTGCAGATAGGCAATGCCTTCCTCCTCGGGGAAGAAGGCCACCACTTCCGCCACGGTCAGGTCGTGCCGCTTGCGTAGCACCTGGAATTCTTCACGCGCCATCGCCAGACGCTGGGCCGCCGCCGCTTTTTTGCCGAGCGGTTTGGACGGCTGCGGCTTTTCAGCCTTGGGTTCAATCTTGGGTTCAACCTTGCGTTCGTCCTTGCGCTCAAGCTTGGCCAATTCTTCCTGGAACTGGCGGAAGTCATATTTCTGGGAGGTCATGGAGTACGCGGGTGTCAGTGAGTGGGTCAATTTTCGCACGTCGGCCTGGCGTTGCGGTGCCGGCAGTTGCGGCTTACCCGCATGCGTGAAGCCATGACTTCCGGCAGGGGCTATCGCTGCCATTTGCTATGATATAGCGTTACATTTGGATTGCATCATCTCTCGAAGACACGCTCGCATGAACAAGCCGTGGGCCGATGTGTTCGCCAAGACTGCAGGAACGAGAGAAGAGATGAATCGGAAAACCTCGTCGGTTCTCCCAGCGTCGTCACCGCGCATGGCGCCTTGCATCGCAGTGCTGGCCTGCTTGCTGATGGCCGGTTGCGCCGTGGACCCCGACTTCAAGCGGCCGGCCGCGCCGGATGTCAGCGGCTACACCGACCATCCGCTCTCGGCCGCCACCGGCAGTGCCAACGTCGTCGGTGGAGATGCCCAGCATTTTGCCAAGGGCGGCGAGATTCCCGCGGACTGGTGGACGCTGTTTCATTCGCGGCCGCTGAATGCGTTGATCGAACAATCGCTCGCCAACAATCACGACCTCAAGGCCGCGCAGGCAGCCTTGTCGGTGGCCAGGGAAAATGTGCTGGCGGGGCGGGGCGCCATGTATCCCAGTGTCTCGGCAAGTTTTTCGGCCACTCGTCAGCAGGATCCACCCGGTGCACTTGCGCCGGTGCCCAGCAACAACGCCTTTCTGTACAACCTGTTCACTCCGCAGGTCAGCATTTCGTATGCGCCGGATCTTTTCGGCTTGAACCGGCGAACCAGGGAGTCGGTGCAGGCGCAGGAACAGGCCGTCCGTTTCCAGACGATCGCGACGCAGATCACCTTGAGTACCAACGTAGTGGCCGCTGCGGTGCAGGAAGCATCGCTGCAGTCGCAGATCGACGCGACACATCAACTGATCGACATCAGCACACACATGCTGCAGATCCTGCGCTATCAATTGGCCAAGGGTTATGCCGGCCGGTTGGATGTTGCCGCGCAGGAGTCGCAGCTTGCGCAAGTCACTGCCACGTTGCCGGCATTGGTCAAACAGTTGGATCAGCAGCACAACCTGCTGGCCGTACTGGCCGGCCGCTTTCCGGGTCAAGCGCCGCCTGAAAAATTCGAGCTGGCGAGTTTGCAGTTGCCGCAGGAGCTGCCGCTGAGCCTGCCGTCGCAACTGGTAGCGCAGCGACCGGACGTGCTGCAGGCCGAGGCCAACATGCACGCCGCCAGCGCCCAAATCGGCGTCGCCATCGCCAACCGGCTGCCGAATATCGCGTTGACTGCGAATGCCGGCAGCACCGCGCTGGCGATCGGTCAGGTGTTCAAGCCGGGCACGGGTTTCTGGAATCTGGGTGCGGCCGTGACGGCGCCGATTTTTCAGGGCGGCACGCTGCTGCATCAGGAGCGCGCCGCGAAGGCGGCCTATGTGCAGGCGGCCGAGCAATATCGAAGCACCGTGTTGACCGCGTTCCAGAATGTCGCCGACACGCTCACCGCACTGGAGCAGGACGCCGAAGGCCTGAAGGCCGCCGCCGCCGCCGCGGATGCCGCCAAGGTCACGCTGGGTTTGTCACAGCGCCAATGGAAGGACGGCTACGCCAGCTATCTGACGTTGTTGAGCGCCGAGCAGGGTTATCAACAGACCCGGATCGCGCTCGTGCAGGCGCAGGCCAATCGTTATGCCGACACTGCGGCGTTGTTCCAGGCGCTTGGCGGCGGCTGGTGGCACCGCGCGGAATTGATCCATGACGATTCAACCAAGGCCCATTCACATCGGGCAGATTCAAGTCGAACAGATCCAAACCAGGACAGCGATGAAAAGTGAATCCATACGCCGGGGCAGATTCCCGCGTGCACCTGCCGCTGCCGTCATGGCGCTGGCGCTGATCGTGTCGTGCGCCGGCTGTTCATCCAAAACCGACGACAGCGCGCAGGCGCCCGCCGCGACGGCCAGCAACGTGAGCCTGACCGCAGCCCAGCGGCAGCACATCCAGCTGCATACCGTCGCAGCATCCGGCTACAGCAAGACGATCGAGACCACCGGCACGGTGGATTTCGACAACGATCAGGCCACCAGCGTGCTCGCGCCGTTCTCCGGTCCGGTGTCGCGGCTGCTGGTTTCTCCCGGCGACAAGGTGAAGAAGGGCGACCCGCTGGCGGTGGTGGATTCCTCCGATTTCGCGACGGCTATCGGCGCCTACAGCAAGGCACTCGTCACCGCCCGGAACGCGCGCCGGCTGGCCGACACGGACAAGGATCTCGTCCAGCACGACGGCGTTGCGCAGCGCGAAGAGCGGCAGGCGCAAACCGACGCGAGCAACGCTGAGGCCGATCGCGATGCTGCGCTGCAGGCGCTGGTCTCGCTGAATGTCGATCCGCAGACCATCAAGGACATCCAGGCCGGCCGGCCGGTGTCGCACAGCGGCGGCGTGATTCGTTCGCCGATCGTCGGCACCGTGGTGGAGAAACTGATCACGCCCGGGCAACTTCTGCAGGCCGGTACCACGCCGTGCTTTACCGTGGCCGATCTTTCGCGCGTATGGGTGATGGCACAGATTTCCGATTCCGAACTGGCGTCGGTCAGCCTCGGCGCCCCGGCGGAAGTGGTGACCGGCATCGCCTCGAAAAACTTTGCCGGAACCGTCGCCAACATCTCGGCGCTGGTGAACCCCGACACCCGCGCGGTGCTGGCGCGCGTGGTCGTCGACAATCCGGGCGACTTCCTGAAGAAGCAGATGTACGTCAGCGTGCGGATTCATTCGCGCCAGCAAAGCACGGGCCTGCTGGTGCCGGTGTCGGCGATTCTGCGCGACGACGAGAACCTGCCGTTCGTCTACGTCGCGCAGCGCGACGGCAGCTTCGTGCGGCAGCATGTGACACTCGGTTATCGCAGCGGCGATCAATACGATATTCCCGACGGCCTCAATGCTGGCGACCAGATCGTGGCCGACGGCGGCATCTTCGTGCAGTTCATGCAAAACCAATGAGCGACCAACTGCCCACAGCCATCCCCCCGTCGCGGACGGCTTCGTTCATGAATCGGATCGTGGCCGGCTCGCTGGTGCAGCCTTTTCTCATCATCCTGATGACGCTGATCCTCACCGGCGCGGGCGCCCGCTCGCTGCAGCGCCTGCCGGTGGATGCCTATCCCGATCTTGCGCCGCCCAGCGTCGAGCTGGTTACCCAGTGGCCCGGACACGCCGCCGAGGAAGTGGAAAGGCTGATCACGGTGCCGGTCGAGCTCGGCATGAACGGCATTCCGAAGACGAGCAGCACCCGCTCGATTTCGCTGTACGGGCTGTCCCACGTCGTCATCACGTTCCAGAACGGCACCGACAACAACTTCGCCCGCCAGGAAGTTTTCAACCGGTTGGGTGATCTCAGTTTGCCCAGCGGGGTGACGCCATCGGTGTCGCCGCTGGCCTCGCCATCGGGTCTGATCTATCGGTATGTGCTGCAAAGCACCGACCGCTCGCCGATGGAGCTCAAGACACTCGAAGACTGGACCATCGAGCCGAAGTACCGGGCCGTCCCCGGTGTGGCGGACGACTCGGGCTTCGGCGGCGGCACCATGCAATACCAGGTGCTGCTCGACCAGGCGAAGATCGCCGCGGTCGGCCTGTCAGCGACGCAGGTGGAGGCCGCGCTGGCGGCCAACAACGGCAACGCCGGTGGCGGCTTCTACTCGCAAGGCGGGGAGTTCTATTACGTGCGCGGCATGGGGCGTCTGAACACGCTGGAGGACATCGGCAGCGTGGTGCTGGCGGTGCATAACGGCACCCCGATCCTGCTGAAGGATGTCGGCCGTGTAGTCATCGGCATCGCTCCGCGGCTGGGCGAGTTCGGCTACGAGAAACAGGACGACGCGGTCGAGGGCGTGCTCTTCCTGCGCACCGGCGAAAAAACCCAGGACGTGCTGAAGCGGGTCGAGGCAAAGACCAAGGAGCTCAACGATCACGTGCTGCCCAGGGACGTCAAGATCCATCCGTTCTACGACCGCACCGATCTGGTTGCCGTGACCACGCAGATCGTCGAGCAGAACCTGCTGCGCGGCATGCTGCTGGTCGTCGTGATCCTCATTTTCTTTCTCTACGATTTCCGCGCGGGCCTGATCGTCGCCACCACCATCCCGCTGGCCTTGCTGTTCGCGTTCATCTGTCTCGACCTGCAGCACGCCTCGGCCAATCTGCTCTCCATCGGCGCGGTGGATTTCGGCATCCTGGTGGATGGCGCGGTGGTGATGGTGGAAAACATTTTCCGCCAGATCGCCGAGCGCAAGGGCACCCCGCTCAACATCAGGGAAATCATCGTCGACGCGGCGGCGGAAGTGGATCGTCCGATTTTCTACGCCGTCGCCGTGATCGTAGTCAGCTTCCTGCCGATCTATGTCTTGTCCGGGCCTTCCGGAACACTGTTCAAGCCGATGGCGGACACCATGGTGTTCGCGCTGGTCGGCTCGCTGATCGTCACGTTGACGCTGTTGCCGGTGCTGTGCGCGTGGCTCATGCGCAAGGGCGTACGCGAACGGCGCAACGGCATTTTTGAGGCGATCAAAGCGGTCTACATCAAGGGACTCGATTTTTGTCTCGCGCATGCGTGGGGCACGACGTTCGCCTCGGCGATCCTGCTGGCCGGTTCGCTGCTGCTGATCCCGCGCATCGGCGCCGAGTTCATGCCGCAACTGGACGAAGGCGCGCTGTGGGTGCGTGCCACGATGCCGTACACCATCTCGTTCGACGAGTCCGCGAAGATCGTGCCCAAGGTGCGCGACATCCTGCGCTCGTTCCCCGAAGTCACCACGGCCACCTCCGAACACGGCCGGCCCGACGACGGCACGGATTCGACCGGCTTTTTCAACGCCGAGTTCTACGTGGGCCTCAAGCCGTACTCGCAATGGACTGGCAGCTACCGCAGCAAGCCCGCGTTGATCGAGGCGATCAACAAGAAACTGCTGGCGTTTCCCGGTATAACCTTCAACTACACCCAGCCGGCCGAGGATGCGGTGGACGAAGCCGAGACGGGTTTGAAAAGCGCGCTGGCGGTCAAGGTCTTCGGCTCCGATCTGGACACGCTGCAGCAGAAGGGCAAGGCGATCAAGCGGGTGCTGGAGAAGGTGCGCGGCATCCGCGATGTCACCCTGGTGCAGGAACTCGGCCAGCCCAGCCTGAGCATCAACATCAACCGCGCCGCGATTGCCCGCTACGGTGTCAACGTCGCCGACATCAATAGCCTGATCACCACCGCCATCGGCGGCGACGTGGCCACGCAAGTGGTGCAGGGCGAAAAGCAGTTCGACCTCGTCGTACGCCTCGAAAAGCAGTATCGCGACAACCCCGAGGAGATCGGCAACATCCTGGTGGCCACGCCCGCCGGGCAGCAGATTCCGCTGAAGGAACTGGCTGACATCCAGGTCACCAACGGCGCCTCGTTCATCTACCGAGAGGACAATTCGCGCTACATCGGCGTGCAGTTCTCGGTGGAAGGCCGCGACCTGGCTGGCGCGGTGGAAGACGCCATCGCGCAGGTCGACAAGAAGGTCGACATGCCGCAGGGCTATCGTCTGGATTGGGGCGGTGAATATTCCGAATACACCGCCTCGCGCGCGCAACTGAATGTGATCCTGCCGCTGACCTTGTCGCTGATCTTCCTGCTGCTGTTCACTCTCTACAGCAACTTCAAATTCCCGTTCATCACCGTGCTTGGCGTGCTGCTGTCAGCGCCGGTGGGCGGCATCGTGGCGCTGTGGCTTACTGGCACGCCGTTCTCGGTTTCCTCCGGCATC
>DASZCB010000662.1:0-2617 GCA_035943575.1 Rhodanobacter sp.
GCCCGTGAACTTCGACGCTTTCCCACGTCGTCATCCCCTCGACACTGCCGCCAAGCCGGGATGCGCCAGCGGGGGTGGTAAGTACGCGCGGTGCATGTGCGAGAAAGGCTCGCCCCGAACGATCGAGATTGTCCCAATGGTGGTCATGGCTGAGCAGTACAGCATCGATGGGAAGCAGCGACGCCGGATCCACTGCCGGCCCTGTCTGTTTGACCAAGGTGATGGTGCCCGCATCATAGGCTTGCGGTTCGTCGAAGGTCGGATCGGTAAGGAGTCTCGTGCCAGCAACTTCGATCAGAGCGGTCGGGCCGCCAATAAGGGTAAGAACAACTTTCATGGGGTGTGAAGTCCTTTATGGGGAATGTTGCAAGCTACAAATATTTGTAAGAAAGGACCGTGCCCTGGTCCTGATAACCGACTAGCGCCGATCGCCGATGCGGTCGACAAAGTTTGCAATCAACGGAGCGACTACCGGCAGGCATTCCTCAAGCGCGAAGTGCCCGGTATCCAGCAGATGCATTTCGGCATCCGGTACGTCGTCCAGATAAGCCTGCGCACCCGCCTCCACAAAGAACGGGTCGTGACGGCCCCAGAAAATCAGCGTCGGTGGCTGATGTTCGCGCAGCCATGCCTGCCATTGCGGATACAGGGCGACATTGGAGTGGTAGTTCAGCGCGAGATCGATCTGAATCTGCGCCCGGCCGGGCAAGTCGAGAAAGTGCTGATCCATGGTCCAGCCATCGGGCGCGATCAGCTCCGGATGCGATGCACCGGTGAGGTACTGGCTGCGCGTCATCTCCAGCGTCAGCAGACCAAGCACGCCTTCCTCGGCGCCTTTCACACCCGGCTTCATCGCCGTGAATTCCTGCGCGATCGGGCTGAGACCCACCGTGTATGCGTTGCCGTTCTGGATCACCAGACCCTCGATCCACTCCGGATGCCGAGCGGCCAGGCGAAAGCCCACCGGCGCACCGAAGTCAAACATATACGCCACGAAGCGATCCAGCCCGAGTGCGCGGCAGAAACCCTCCATCACATCCGCCAGGCCATCGAAGCTATAAGCGAACGGCCCGCCCAATGTCGCGGGCACGGGGGCGTCGCTATGGCCGAAGCCTGGATAGTCCGGTGCAATCAGGTGATAGCGATCACCCAGCGCATCCATCAAGCGCCGGTACTGGTGCGATGAGGATGGGAAGCCATGCAGCAGCAGCATGGTGGGCGCGTCCTTGGGGCCGACTTCCCGATAGAAGACTTTGAGGCCATCGACGTCAACGTAGTGATGAGTGATCTGCGGGATGTTCATGGTCACGAGCTCTTTCGCATCAAGGTGTGCCTATGATGGAGAGAAGATCCGGCATCCGTAAGCACCCACCGATGAATACATAATTCATCGCGAGCGAACGATGACAGGGGGATAAAGGGGCTCCCCACGTGACGTCGCGCAATTCATGGCATCGCGTCACACATTTCGCGACCTTCGTCGCGTACGTTCTCTCTTCCATCGCATCCCGCCCATTTTCCCAACGATGCGATGAGAAAGACGCCCCACGGATTTGCCAGGGGCAAGGGCTCGCACACCCCTAACGCGAGTCGCACGCGACAAACCATCCATTCAACCCGCCGCACGATTACAAGGAGCTGTAATGTGAAGAAGACCTATGTCGCAAAGAGCCTGTCCGCGTTGCGCAGCGTGGCGCCTTTCGTGCTTTTGACGATGGCCACCGTCACGCACGCCCAGCATCGTATCGACCCACATCTCACCAAGCCAACATTCAATGGCGTGGCGTGGCCCAATGCCACCAATACCGGTGTGCCGTCAGGCATTTCGCTGATCAACCAGTCCGCGCCGGTCGACACGGGCCTGGTGATCACGGTTGACAACACCGTCATCGACGGCATCAACCTCAGTGGCTGGATCGACGTGGAGGCCAACAACGTCACCATCCAGAACAGTGTCATCACCTCGAACAACTGGTGGGGCATCCAGTATGCCGACGGCGTGACCGGCCTGAAGGTGTTGCACAACGTGATCAAGAGTGTGCCCGGCAAGGGGCCGGACAACGGCGGCTACGACTACGGCATCGCCCAGCTCGGCAACGGCAGCATGGAAGTGGCTTACAACAATATTTCCGGATTCAAGGACGGCGTGGACGTGGCCACCGGCTACGTCCACGACAACTACATTCATGACCTTTCGCAGTTCGACGGCGCCCATACGCAGAACGTGTACGTCTGGTGCGACGGCAATGGCGTCACCCTGCAGCACAACACCTTGATCAACCAGACCGGACAGGACTACGCCACAGCGGCCGTGTACATCGCGCCCGACTGCGGCGTGCAGAACAACGTCACCGTGAACACCAACTGGCTGGCCGGCGGTTCGCTGGTGTTCTATGGCGGCGGCGACACCGCCACCAACATCCACGTGCAGAACAACTCGTTCTCCACCGCCATCTGGTCGCCCGACGGCGGCTTTAACGGCACGGTGGGCTACTGGTCCGACAACACCGGCAATGTGTGGAGCGGCAACCTCTGGGCCGACGGGCCGGACGCCGGCACTGCCGTGAGCCCTTATTGAGCTGACCTAAGCGCGGCAAGCGTCTGTTCCATGGTCAGC
>DASZCB010000663.1:0-1951 GCA_035943575.1 Rhodanobacter sp.
TCCCAAGGCGAACGGTTACCAGTCGCTGCACACCGTGCTGCTTGGGCCGTTCGGTGCGCCGATCGAGGTGCAGATCCGCACCGCCGAGATGGAATCGGTGGCCGAGAGCGGCGTCGCCGCGCACTGGGCCTACAAGACCGAGAGCGGACCGGCCAACAGCGCGCAGGCGCGTGCGCGCGAGTGGCTGTCGTCGCTGGCGGACAGTTCGGCGAGTACGGTCTCGTCGTCGGAGTTCATCGAAAACGTCAAGATCGATCTGTTCCCCGACGAGGTTTACCTGTTCACGCCGCGCGGCCACATTCTGTCGCTGCCGCGCAATGCCACCGCGCTGGACTTCGCCTATGCCGTGCACACCGATGTGGGTGATCACGCGGTCGCCGCGCGGGTTGACAAGAAGCTGCTGCCGCTGCGCACGCGGCTGGAGTCGGGGCAGCTGGTGGAGATCATCACTGCGCCGTCGGCGGTGCCGAACCCGGCGTGGCTAGAAGTGGTCGTCACCGGCAAGGCGCGCACCGCGATCCGGCAGTACCTGAAACATCTGCAGCACGAGGACGCGGTCGATTTCGGTCACCGCATGCTCGATCGCGCACTGGACGCACGGGGCAGCAGCCTGGACGGTATTCCGGCGGCCGTGCTGGACCGTTTCCTGGAAACATCCAAGCTCAAGCGTCTGGAAGAGTTGCTGTCCGACATCGCGCTGGGCAATCGCATGCCCGACGTGGTGGCCAGCCAGTTGCTGGGATCGCGCGGCAAAAAGGCCAGCGGCAAGTTGCCGACGTCGGCACAGGCGCACGAGAAAATCCGCATCACCGGCGCCGAGCGCGGCGTACTCAGTTTCGCCAACTGCTGCCATCCGCTGCCGGGCGACGACATCATCGGCTACCTATCGTCGGGCAAGGGCATCGTGGTGCATCGCGAGGAATGCCCGAACGTGGTCGAGCTGCGCAAGTCGCCAGAGCGTTGCGTGGCGATCGAGTGGGATCGCGACGTGCAGGGTGACTATCGCGCTCAGCTGCGGATCGAGGTGATCAATCGTCCCGGTGTGCTGGCGACGGTGGCGGCCGCGATCGCCGCCGCCGACTCGAACATCGAGAACGTCGAATACGTCGAACGCGACGACGCTGCCGCGACCCTTCTGTTCGCGATGGAAGTGAAGAACCGCAAGCATCTGGCCGACGTGATCCGTCGCGTGCGTCGCACCGGCGTGGTCAGCGGCGCGTATCGCTATCCGCTGTAGGAGCGCACCCTGTGCGCGATACTCTTTCGCGACGTGACAAAGAGCTATCGCGCACAGGGTGCGTTCCTACAATCATGTTTTCTCCAAGTGAGGTTTCCCATGTCCCGTAGCATCATCGCCACTGAGCTGGCGCCGGCCGCGATCGGTCCGTATTCGCAGGCTGTGCGTGCCGGCAACACCGTGTATTTCTCGGGCCAGATTCCGCTGGATCCGGCTACCGGCGCGCTGGTCGAGGGCGACATCACGCTGCAGACGCGGCGCGTATTCGACAACCTCACCGCCGTAGCCGAGGCGGCCGGTGGCTCGCTGGCGCAGATCGTTCGCGTGGGCATCTATGTCACCGACCTGGCGAACTTCGCGGCGGTCAATGCGGTGATGGCCGAGTATTTCCAGTCGCCGTATCCGGCACGTTCCACCATCGAAGTGTCCGGCCTGCCGAAGGCGGCGCAGGTCGAGATCGATGCGGTAATGGTCCTGTCCGGCCAGGAATGAACTGATTTTCGCGCGCGGCCTGCGCCGACAGCCTGCATCGGCGCCTGACTTACGACAAGAGACGGCGCTCGGTTAGGCTTGCACGTCATGGCCACCCGCACCGCCCGTCCTGTTCCCATTGTCGGCACCGATCCGGGTGTCGCCCCAGTCAGCGCGTTGCCAGGTGTCGGGCCGGCGTTGGTCGCGGCGCTGGCGCGGCTCGGGCTGGAGCGTGTGCAGGAT
>DASZCB010000664.1:0-2682 GCA_035943575.1 Rhodanobacter sp.
CACCCGTTTCAATTAGCGTTGCGCAGCCACAGGCAGCCGGCGCGGCTGACCACATTGAAACGCAGCTCGCGCGGATTCCCGCTGCCGTCGTTGCCGCCAGTATGCAGCACCAGTTGGGCGTTGGCCGGCGGTGGATCGGGAGGGACATCCGCGGCGAGTGGGTCGACGCTGCTGGCGGCTGTGGCCGGCGCCGTGGGATTGCCGTCCAAAGATGCCGGATCACCGGGTGCGTGGAGATCCAGCAGCGGCTGCTTCATCAACGTGTCAAGCGAACGGATATCCGCAATCACCGCACTACGGCCGTAACCGTTCCACAGCATCAGGCCTGCCATGCGGTTCGCATCGCGGCTGGCGAACGCGTCGATCACGCTCTGCCGCAACTCGCCCAGGCTGGCCGCACACAGGATCGGCGGCGGCGCCAGCCGAATGCCGTTGCCGGAGGTGACCACGGGGTTAACCGGAGTGGCCTGCTGCGCGGCGCATGGCTGATCGGTGAATACCGCGTTGCCGTTCGCGCCGATGCAGCGATGGATTTCCGTCTGCGCCATGGCCGGCATGGAGAGCAGGGTGAAGCAGAACAGGGCGGCTGACTGACGCATCACGACAGCATACCCGCCCGGCACATCAGGAAAGTTGCTGCAGCACCAACTGCGTCGCTCTGGCCCGATTCAACGTGTAGAAATGCAGCCCCGGTGCGCCACCATCCAGCAGCCGCCGACACAGTTGCGCCACCACCTCGGCACCGAGTGCACGCACCGATTCCGCATCGTCGCCATGCGCCTGCATGCGCTTGGCGATCCAGCGCGGAATCTCCGCGCCGCACATATCGGAGAAGCGTTTCAGCTGGCTGTAGTTCGCGATCGGCATGATGCCAGGCACGATCGGCACGTCCACGCCCAGCTTGCGCACATCCTCGACGAAGCGGAAATAGGCGTCGGGATTGAAGAAATACTGGGTGATCGCGCCGTTCGCGCCGGCGTCGATCTTCGCCTTGAAATGCTGCAGGTCGCGCAGCGCATCGTCGGCCTGCGGGTGGGTCTCCGGGTAAGCCGCCACCTCGATGTGGAAGTGGTCGCCGCAGTGCTCGCGGATGAAGCGCACCAACTCGGCGGCGTAGCGAAAGTCACCGGCCGTGGCCATGCCCGAAGGCATGTCGCCGCGCAGCGCCACGATGCGCCGGTAACCGGCCGCACGATAGCCGTCCAGCAGTTCGGCGATCTCCGCCCGTGTGCCGCCCATGCATGACAGGTGCGGTGCCACGTTGAGGCCGTGTTGCGCATGCAGCCGCGCCACCGTGTCGCCGGTATAGCTGAGCGTGGAGCCGCCGGCGCCGAAGGTGACCGAGGCGTATTCAGGCTGGTGCGCCTTCAGCACCTGCGCGGCGCGATCCAGCTGCGCACGTTGCTCGTCGGTCTTGGGCGGAAAGAATTCGAAGCTGATGGCCGGCATGGCGGAGATTCCGGGTGAACGATGTTGATAAGTATATATCTCCATCGCGATGAAGCGATATATTGATTCAGGCCGACATTACACGGCACTCCCAGTTGCAGTCGCTGTTCGCATGGCAGACGCGGTTGTTCCGTACGCACGGTCGCGACGCGGCGTTTCCGTATGAAGTGCTGATCCAGGCGCAGCGTGAACGTCGCGGCAGCATGAGTGGTCGGGTGCGCTGGATGCGCTCGGGCGCAGACGTTGTGCCCATGGCTGGCAAGCAGCCCGCCTTGCAGGTTGCGCAAAACGATATCCATTCGGTGAACCGCTGGATGCTGCTGCCGGGTTTGCCGGCTTACCTCAAATTGCGCTGGTTCAGTGGCGTGGGTCGCGTGCCCTACGTGCCGGCGGCGTTTCGCGCCGGGTAATGCTCTGTAATGCCCATTGGAGAAGGGCGGATCATTGCGCTGTCCGTGAAATTAAGAAGGGCGCATTGCTGCGCTGCACGTGAAGTAAAGAAGGCACATTGCTGCGCTGTCCATGAAATAAAGAAGGGCGCATTGCTGCGCCCTTCGGGATGTTGCCTTGACTCGCTGTGACTCAGTAGCGGTAATGATCCGGCTTGTACGGGCCTTCCACCGCTACGCCTAGGTAGGCAGCCTGCTCGGTGCTGAGCGTGGTCAGCTTCACGCCGATCTTCTCAAGGTGCAGGCGCGCGACTTCCTCGTCGAGCTTCTTCGGCAGGATGTAGACCTTGTTCTCGTACTTGTCCTTGTTCGCCCACAATTCGATCTGCGCCAGCGTCTGGTTGGAGAACGAGTTGGACATCACGAAGCTCGGATGGCCGGTGGCGCAGCCGAGATTCACCAGACGACCTTCGGCCAGCAGGAACATCGCGCGGCCGTCCGGGAACACGTACTTGTCCACCTGCGGCTTGATGTTGATCTTCTCGACGCCGGCCATCGTGTTCAGTGCATCGACCTGGATCTCGTTGTCGAAGTGGCCGATGTTGCAGACGATCGCCTGATCCTTCATCGCCTTCATGTGGTCGAGCGTCAGCACGTCCTTGTTGCCGGTGGTGGTGACGTAGATGTCGCCGCGGCCGAGGGTCGATTCAACCGTGTTGACCTCGAAGCCTTCCATCGCCGCCTGCAGCGCGTTGATCGGATCGATCTCGGTGACCACCACGCGCGAACCGTAGGCACGCAGCGAATGTGCGCAACCCTTGCCGACATCGCCGTAGCCGCAGAC
>DASZCB010000665.1:0-5119 GCA_035943575.1 Rhodanobacter sp.
CTGCGGCAGACGCACGGTGAGCCGGGGATTGTCCGCCAGCACGGTTCCACTGCCGCTGAGGATCGCCGAGCTGCGCGCGCGCCAGCGCTGCACGTCGGCGCGCGCAGCTTCACCGGTGATCCACTTCGATTCGCCGTTCGCCAGTGCGGTACGACCGTCCAGACTCATCGCCAGTTTCACCCGCACGAACGGACGGCTGCGCTCGATCCGGCTGAAGAACCCGACGTTCAACTCGCGCGCCGCCTCGCGCATCAGACCGACGTCGACTGCGATGCCGGCGGCACGCAATCTGGCGATGCCACGACCATCGACTTGCGGAAACGGATCTTCTGCCGCCATGACGACACGTGTCACGCCCGCCGCGATCAGCGCCTCCGCGCACGGCGGTGTGCGCCCATGATGTGCGCATGGCTCCAGCGTCACGTAGGCCGCGGCGCCGCGCGCGCGCGCGCCGGCTTCGCGCAACGCGTACACCTCGGCATGCGGCTCGCCGGCGCGCTGATGGAGGCCTATACCGACGACCTCATCGCCATGGGCAATGACGCAACCGACGCGGGGATTCGGCTGTGTCGTATAGAGACCACGCTCGGCCAGACGCAGGGCGTGCGCCATGTGCTCGTGATCGAGCGCGCTGAAAAATGGCAGGGTCGTGGGCATGCGCAACATTCTGGCAGATGCGTCCGATCGCGGTGACACCGCAGGAATCAGCTCTTCTTGCCGCGCCTGACGTCACCTTCGCCAAGCAGCGAAAGCTGCAGGTTCTCCAGCCCCGGCAGATCACGTTCCAGCTTCTCGATCTCTTCGCGGAATGCCTGCACGTCCTCGAACTTACGGTAGACCGAGGCGAAGCGAACGTAGGCGACCTGATCGAGATTCTTCAACTCGCGCATCACCAGTTCGCCGAGCTGACGCGACGGCACTTCACGCTCACCGCTGCGGCGTAGGTCGTTGATGATGGCGCGCACAGAGACATCCACGTTTTCGCTGGCGACCGGCCGCTTCTGCAGCGCACGCTCGAAACTCACCCGCAACTTGCGCTCGTCGAACACCTCGCGCCGCTCACCGCTCTTCACGATCGTCGGCAACTTGAGTTCGGCCGTCTCGAACGTGTTGAAGCGCTCGCCACACTGCGGGCACTCGCGCCGACGACGCACGGTGCTGCCGTCCTCAGTCAAGCGCGAGTCAATCACGCGAGTATCTTCGTGCTGGCAGAAGGGGCAGTGCATGCTCAGTAAGTGTCGATCATCGTCTGCACGAAAGCACGTACCACCGGCGGCAGCCGGCCATTTAGTGCGCCCCGCTCGTGCTGGAACAGCGTGGCAACGAAGAACGGATGACCGTCCAGTTCGACACCACGCACATCATCGGCGTCATCCACAGCACTGATTCGCAGCGGGCCGTCGGCGAGTGCATGACGAAAATCGGGACTCAGTCCGTAATTGCAGTGATAACCCTCGACGATCGAGGTGGTGCCATAAGCCTGCGCCAACCGCGAACCTGCCACCAACTGCACCGCATCGTTCACCTCGACCAGCGAGCACAGCAACGGCACGATCACCTGACGCTCCGCATGCGGTGCCGTCTCGGCATGCTCGGCGTCGATCCAGCCCAGCACATTGCGTGCATATTCGATCACCGCATGCTGGAAGCCGCCACAGGTGCCCAGGAACGGAACATGCCGCTCGCGTGCCACACGGATCGCCGTGAGTGCACCCTCCATGCTGCGATACGGACTGGCCGGCACACACCAGAGGCCATCGAACTCCGCCAGTGCAGCACCATCACCCACCTGCTCAGTCGGCACCCAGATCGGCTCGATCGCGACGCCACAGGCATCGGCCGCCATCCCCAATGCCAGCGGAATGACGCGATGGGCAACCACATCATCGTTGCGGTCGCCGATCAGTGCGATCTGCAATGCATGCATACCGGCGGGCTCAGCCGTAAACCGGATACTTCTTGCACTGCGCCGTGACGCCATCGCGTACCTTCGCGATCACCGCCTCGTCGCCCGGCGCATCCAGCACGTCGCAGATCCAGTTCGTCAGCTCGATGCAATCCGCTTCCAGATAGCCGCGGGTGGTGACGGCCGGCGTGCCGACGCGCAGGCCGGAGGTGACGAACGGTTTGCGCGGATCGTTCGGCACGGCGTTCTTGTTGACCGTGATGTGCGCCTTGCCGAGCGCCTCTTCCGCGTCCTTGCCGGTCACATCCTTGCCGATCATGTCGACCAGCATCAGGTGGTTCTCGGTGCCGCCGGAGACGATCTTGTAGCCGCGCGCAATGAAGGTCTTGGCCATCGCCTTGGCGTTCTTGACCACCTGCGTCTGGTAAGCGGTGAACGCCGGCTCCAGCGCTTCCTTGAACGCGACGGCCTTGGCCGCGATCACGTGCATCAGCGGGCCGCCCTGGATACCGGGGAACACGATCGACTGCAACTTCTTCTCGATCTCCTCGCCCGCGTCCTTGGCCACGATGATGCCGCCGCGCGGACCGCGCAGGGTCTTGTGGGTGGTCGAGGTGACCACGTGCGCGTGCGGCAGCGGGCTCGGATACACGCCAGCAGCGATCAGGCCGGCGACGTGCGCCATGTCGACGAAGAACAGCGCACCAACCGAGTCGGCGATCTGGCGCATGCGCGCCCAGTCCACTACCTGCGAATACGCGCTGAAGCCGCCGACCAGCATCTTCGGCTTATGCTCGGTAGCAAGGCGTTGTACTTCGTCATAGTCGATCAAGCCTTCGGCATCGACGCCGTACTGCACCGCGTTGAACAGCTTGCCGCTTATGTTGACCTTGGCGCCGTGAGTGAGATGGCCGCCATGCGCGAGGCTCATGCCGAGAATCGTGTCACCCGGCTGCAGCAACGCCAGATACACCGCCTGGTTTGCCTGCGAGCCGGAATGCGGCTGCACGTTCGCGTAGTTAGCGCCGAACAGCTGCTTCAGGCGCTCGATCGCCAGCTTCTCGGCAATGTCGACGTACTCGCAGCCACCGTAGTAGCGCTTGCCCGGATAGCCTTCGGCGTACTTGTTGGTGAGCTTGGAACCTTGCGCTTCCATCACCCGCGGGCTGGCGTAGTTCTCCGAAGCGATCAGTTCGACGTGATCTTCCTGGCGCTGACCTTCATCGGCAATGGCCTTGGCCAGTTCATCGTCATAACCGGCGATCGTGCAGTTCTTCGGAAACATTCTGGCCTCATGGGGTGGCAAGCGGGATTCGAACGGGAAAGTGTAGTCGCCACGGGCTCTGACAGCCACCTTTGGACACTTGCATACCTATTGCGTACGACGTACCGTACGTCGCACGCAACCACTTCTGACGGACTCTTGCCATGCCGACCAACCTTCCGGACTCCACGGCGCGCGCCATGTATTCCGCACGCCTGTTTCGCTGGCTCGTAACGGCGCTGTTCCTGCTGGCCCCGCTGGGGCTGGCTGCCCAGCCGGCCACCGGGGTCGGCATGGCATCCATCCGCATCCCGGATCCGGTCGGTGGAGGGCAGACCGACGGTTACGTGTTCTATCCCTCGGTGCAGCCGGTCCACGGCACCGTCGCGATCGGTCCCTACGACGTGGCGGCAACGCCCGACGCCAAACCCATCCCCGGCGCCAAGCCTCTGGTGGTGATCTCGCATGGCAACGGCGGCAGCCGCTTGGGCCATCATGATCTGGCCACCTACCTGGCCAGCCATGGCTTCATCGTGGCCACTCTCAACCACCCGAAAGACGATTTCCTGGACACCAGCGGCGTGGGCCATGCCGAGGTCCTCGCCGGTCGCCCGCTGCAGGTACAGGCGACCATCACCCTGCTGCTCAACGATCCGCGCTGGAAAGGCGTGATCGATGCCGATCGCATCGGCGTAGCCGGCTTCTCGGCTGGCGGCTATACCAGTCTGATGCTGCTGGGTGCCCGGCCCAAGTTCGACCGCTTCATCGATTTCTGCAATCGCCATCCGGAAGACCGGGACGTATGCGGCACCCGCGACAAGCTGGAAGCCGTACTCGCCAAACAGGGAAAGACCATCAAGGATTTCCTCGACGGCGAGCAGGCCAGAATGGGGCGCTGGGGCGATACCGCCGATCCGCGCGTGAAGGCCGCCTTCGTGATGGCCCCGCTGAGCCTGATATTCGACACGCAAGGCCTCGCGCCGATCCATGCGCCGGTGTTCCTGTACTACGGCCAGGACGATCATGTGTTGCCGCCACCCGACAACGCCCGGCATATTCGCCCGCTGATCGCGAGCCTGACCACGGTGAAGGAAGTGCCCAAGGCCGACCACTGGGTCTTCATCACCCCGTGCTCGCCCGAACTGGCCAGGGAAGCAGCGAGAATCTGCAGCGATCCGCCTGGCGTGGACCGCCTGAAGGTGCACGCACGGATCAACGCCGATGCGCTGGCGTTCTTCCGCAAGGCACTCGCCGTGGCATCGCACTGATGCCCAAGGCACTCAGCGAGGAGGCAACCGAGGCGTTCCGCAAACGCATCTGCCAGGCGGCCGCACGACTGTACGTGGAGGAAGGCCCGGCGGCGGTCACCATGCGCCGCATCGCCGCCGACATCGGCTGCGGCACCATGACGGCTTATCGCTACTTCGCCAACAAGGAGCAGATCATCACCGCAGTGCGCACGCGCGGCCTGCATCGTTTTTCCGAAGCGCTGGAACGCGCGCTGGAAACGCCCGGCGACGGGCGCGTGCGCAGTCGGGCGGTACGCGATGCATACATCGCGTTCGCCCGCGCCGACACGGCGACTTACCGGCTGATGTTCGAGTATCCGGAAACCAACCGCGACGATCCGGCCTATCGCGAGGCCCATGAGCGCATGTGGCGGACCGTCGCCGCTCACGTCGAGGTGCTGATTGCCGAAGGCGCGGTGGCGGCCGATGCACCGCTCCTCGGCCACCAGATCTGGGCAGCGCTGCATGGCGCGGTGATGCTGGAAATCGCCGGGCTGCTGCCGCCGGGCCATGACGCCGCATCGCTGCATACACGCACCGCGGGCACCCTGTTCGATGCAGCCAGACCAGGGGCCGTCGATCACTGATCGACGCGAGCCCTGCGCCGCATGGCATGCGCATGCATGGCGGCCACCATCACGTAGCTGATGATCATCAACA
>DASZCB010000666.1:0-2813 GCA_035943575.1 Rhodanobacter sp.
CTGGTGCAGATCGATGTCGTCCTGCACGCTGAACTGGCCGCGCTTGAGCTGACGCAACAGCTTCGGCGGATAGCCGTCGCGCAGGTAACTCAGCTCCTCGCCGATTTCGAGCAGGGCGGGGTCGAACGCCATGTCGAGCAACTCACCCGGCACGGCGGCTTCGTCCGCATCCAGCATGTGCGGGTGCGGCGCAGGTTTCGCGGCGGTGGGGGGCGGCGGCACCGGTTCAAGCGGGCGCACGTCGCCGATCGCCTCGCGAAACAGGCGGCTGTCGTCGTCGTTGATCGGGGCGGGTGCGCGGCGCTTCATCTGCCCATGCTAACCAATGCCCACGAATGCGCGCCATCGACGCCGATTCGCATGAAACCTGCAGCACGCTCCGGTAGACTTCGGGGTATCGAGCGCACGCCATCGGGTGATCAACGACGTGCCCGCAGTCAGCTTTCGACGGAGCATCATGCGAGTTCTGGTAAGTAACGACGATGGCGTGGATGCACCGGGCATCCGTGTGCTTGCCGAGCGTCTCGGCGCGGTGGGTAAGGTAACCGTGGTGGCGCCCGATCGCGATCGATCCGGCGCCAGCAATTCGCTCACCCTCGACGCGCCGCTGCGCGTGTTGCCGATGGGCAACGGTTACTACCGCGTGGCCGGCACGCCGACCGATTGCGTGCATCTGGCGCTGGCCGGCCTGCTGGATGAGGAGCCCGACATCGTGGTGTCCGGCATCAACAACTCGGCGAATCTCGGCGACGACGTGATTTATTCCGGCACGGTATCGGCGGCGATGGAAGGACGCTTTCTCGGCTTCCCGGCGATCGCGGTGTCGCTGGTCAGCCAGGATCACAAAGGCGTGCATTACGACTCGGCCGCGAAGGCGGTGCTGCTGTTGATGCAGCGTCTGCTGGTGGACCCGCTGCCGGCCGACACCATCCTCAACGTCAACGTGCCGGATCGGCCGTGGGCCGAGATCGCAGGCTTCGAGGTGACCCGGCTGGGTCGGCGTCATCGTTCCGCGCCATGCATCGCGCAGACCGATCCGCGCGGCCGTCCGATCTGGTGGATCGGCCCGGCGGGTGAAGTAGACGATGCCGGCCCTGGCACCGATTTCAACGCGGTGCAGCGCGGATTTGTCTCGGTCACGCCGATCCACGTTGACCTGACCCGGTTTCAGGCGCTGGAAAAAGTCAGCAGCTGGATGCAGGCACTGAGCGATGATATGGCGGTCGGCCAGATGACCAATGATGAGGCCGCCTGAGCGATGAATCTTTATCCATTACCGGCCGCGGATCTGAAGGGCGAAGGGATGACTTCGCAGCGCGCGCGCGATCGCCTTGTGGCCAACCTGAAAGAAGGTGGTATCCGCGATCCACGGGTGATCGATGTGATCCGCAATCTGCCGCGCCATCACTTCATCGACCAGGCACTGCATTCGCGCGCCTACGAAAATACCGCGCTGCCGATCGGTCACGGCCAGACCATCTCGCAACCGTGGGTGGTGGCGCGCATGACCGAAGCGCTGATCGAGTTCGGCATGCCGCAGAAGGTTCTGGAGATCGGTACCGGCTCCGGTTATCAGGCCGCAGTGCTGGCCGCGCTGGTGCCGCAGGTGTTCACGGTGGAGCGGATCGAGGAGCTGCTGCGCCAGGCGCGTCGGCGTTTCCGTCAGCTCGGCCTGACCAATCTGCGTTCGCGCTACGACGACGGCAAGCTCGGCTGGCCGGACGAAGCGCCGTTCGACGCGATCATCCTCACTGCTGCTGGCGACACCATTCCGACCCGGATTCTTGATCAGTTGAGTCCCACCGGCGTGCTGGTGGCACCGGTCGGCTCGCCCAGCCGACAGACGTTGATTCGCATGCGCGGCGATGGGCAGGGCGACTTCACTCAGGAAGAGCTCGGCGCGGTCAGTTTCGTGCCGCTGCTTGGCGGGATCGGTTGATGCGTCTGTTCGGGGCACTTTATGCGCGTGCACTGGTGTGGGCGCGCGAGCCGCGGGCGTTGTACTACCTGGGCGGACTGAGTTTCGTCGAGGCGTTCATCTTTCCGATTCCGCCGGAAGTGATGCTGGCGCCGATGATGCTGGGCAAACGGCACAAGGCGTTTTTCTACGCGAATATCAGCCTGCTGTGCTCGCTGCTTGGTGCGCTGGTCGGTTATGCGCTGGGTCACTGGGCATTCCAGGCCCTGCGGCCGCTGCTCGATACGCTGCATCTGTCGGCATCGATCGAGCAGGGCGTGGCGACGCTCAGCGCGCAAATGCACGAGCATCGCTGGGGCATGTTCGGCGTGCTGATCCTGGCTGCGCTGCAGCCGGTGGTGCCGATGAAATTCGTCACCTGGGCTTGCGGCATCATCGGCGTGCCGATCCTGCCGTTTCTGGCCTGCATAGGGCTGGGCCGGGGCAAGCGCGTCTGGCTGCTGGCGCTGCTGATCCGCCTGTTCGGCGAGCGTGCCGAGAGAATCCTGCACAAATACATCGAGTGGATCGGATGGGTTGCGCTGGTTGTGCTTGTCCTGTTGCTGGCGTGGTGGCTCTGGTTGCGTTGAGCGTCGATTACCCTGGATTGATGCCGTATGAAAAAGATATCCCGCCTCGGTATGCTGATACGCATGGATCGATATCTTCAATGGAAGATCGCGCTGACCGCATGCCTGCTGCTGGCTGGCTGCGGCACCATGCGCAGTTCGGTGGTAGTCGAGCCGGCGTCTGGCAGCGGTTACGGCAACCATGTCGCCCGCACGGTGGCGGCACCGGCCCGCACACCGATTCCCGGTGGCAGCTATGTCGTGCTGAAAAGCGACACGCTGTATTC
>DASZCB010000667.1:0-6718 GCA_035943575.1 Rhodanobacter sp.
GTCGCTGATTCAGAGCATCTCCACCGCGGCGCGTCAGCAGTCCGCGGCGGCGACCGATATTTCGCACTCGATGAACGCGATTCAGGAAATTACCTCGCAGACCTCGCAGGGCGCGAGTCAGACGGCCGACTCGATCGGTACGCTGGCACAGCTGGCGAGCGATTTGCGTCGCTCGGTGGCGCATTTCAAGCTGCCGGGTTGATATCGGCCGGGCCGATGATTGAGACAAGCACAAGACAGGGGGCAGTCTCGCTGGTTGCAGGATGTTTGCATTGTGCAACCGCTGAGAGAGGCGCATGAGACTTCAAGACCACATCGATTTCACCACACTGCAGTGGGTCAAGCCGGAGCTCGACGACACCTTGTCGATCGCCCGCGAGGCACTGGAGTCCTACGTCGACAATCCGGGCAAGCGCGATTTCATGCGCACCTGTGCGGATCACCTGCATCAGGTGCATGGCACCTTGAAGATGGTCGAGCTGTATGGCGCGGCGATGGTGACCGCGGAGATGGAAGCGCTTGCCATCGCGCTGCTCGAAGATCGCATCACCTATCGCGAGGAAGCCTATGCCGCGCTGATGCGCGGCCTGATGCAATTGCCCGATTATCTCGAGCGGCTGTCCAGCGGCCATCGCGACGTGCCGGTGGTGCTGCTGCCGCTGCTCAATGACCTGCGCGCCAGTCGCGAGCAGGAGCCATTGACCGAGTCGGCGATGTTTCATCCCAACCTCGACGCGTTTCTGCCGGAGCAGGCGCCTGCCGCCATGAGCGAAGCGTATGCCGATGCGCATCGCGGCGAGCTGGTGGATCTGCGCCTGCGTTTCCAGCAGCAGTTGCTCGGCTGGTTCCGTGGGCAGAGTGCTGCGCAGCAGTTGATCGGCATGCGCAAGACCTTGCTGGCGATCACCGCGCGCTGCTATCACGTGCATGGCCGGCGGCTGTGGTGGATCGCCGCTGGTGTGCTGGAAGGTCTCGAACAAGGCTCGCTCAAGGGCCATGCCAACGAAGTGCGCCAGTTGATCGGCAGGGTCGACCGCAATATCCGCCTGCTGATCGAGCAGGGTGAGGACAGCCTGCGCGGCGGCGATGCGGATGACGTGGCCTGCAAGCTGCTTTACATCGTGGCCCAGGCCAAGCAGCTCAGCCCGCAGATGGAATTGTTGCGTACCACCTACGCTCTCGACAGTCTGTTGCCCGATGCCGGCGAACTGGAACATGCCCGCGGTTCGATGGCCGGGCATAATCGCGCGCTGCTCGATTCGGTGTCGCGCGCGCTGAAGGATGACCTGTTGCGCGTCAAGGAAGCGCTGGATCTGTTCCTGCGTCAGCAGGACGGCGATCCGGCGCAACTGGCGGCGCAAGGTGAAGTGCTCGAACGCGTCGGCGACACGCTCGGCATGCTGGCGCTGGCGGTACCGCGTCGGGTGGTCAACGAACAGCGACGGGTGATCGACGAGATCGCCAATCGTATGCGCGCAGCGGATGAAGAGACCCTGCTTGATGTGGCCGGTGCCCTGCTGTACGTCGAGGCGTCGCTGGACGATCACATCGAAAGCTTGGGTTCCGAGGATGAACCGGGTACCGGCGATGTCATGCACGGGTTGCCGCGCAGCGAGGCGCTGGGCGTCGTCACCACCTTGATGCAGGAGGCGATCGGCAATACCGGCCGGGTCAAGGACGCGATCGTCGCGTTCGTCGAGTCCGGCTGGGAACACGATCGTCTGGCCGGCGCGCCGCAGCTGATGGATGAAGTTGCCGGTGCCATGCGCATGCTGTCGTCGCCGCGCCCGGCTGATCTGGCCCAGGGCGTCGGTCGTTTCATCGGCCATGAATTATTGGATGATCGTCGCGTGCCCAGCGGTACGCAGATGGATCACCTGGCCGATGCGCTGGCGGCACTGGAGTATTACCTCGAAGCCGCACGCGAACACCGCGGCGGTCTGGAGCACATCCTCGACGTGGCCGAGCACAGCCTGGGCCTGCTCGGCTACTGGCCGCTGCCGTCTGCGCGTGCAGTGTCCGCGGTGGTGGCCGCACCGGAAGTGGAAGTTCATGCCGGTTGGGGGATCGAGCACGAGCAACACCCGGAGCTGTCCGAGTCCGTCAGCCTGCTGCCGGGCAACGATCTGGGGCACCTGTTCATCGGTGAAACCGAACCGCATGTCGCACCCGCCCATGACCTGGATGGATTGCGACTGGCACAGACCGAAGCGACCACGCCAGCCATGTTGGAGGGCCACGTGTCGGATCAACTGGATGGCGACTGGGTCGAGATCGAGGAAGAGGTCTTCGAGCAGGCGCCGGTGCGCGATGCACTGGCGGCGAACACCCGCTTCAACGTCAATGCGGAAGGTATCGACGACGACATCCGCGAGATCTTCCTGGAAGAAATGCAGGAAGAAATCGACAACCTGCGCGGTGCCGAGAAGGTGTGGCTGGTCGACCCGACCCAGACCTCGCCGCTGGTCAGCATCCGCCGCTCCTTCCACACGCTGAAGGGCTCGGGACGGCTGGTGGGCGCCGGCGTGCTGGGTGAGTTCGCGTGGAAATTGGAGGACATGCTTAACCGCGTGCTCGACAACACGATCGAACCGAACGAGAACGTGCAGGCACTGATTCGGCACGCGATCGATGCGCTGCCGCAGCTGCTGGCCGCACTCAAGGGCGAGGGCGCGCCGGATGTGCCGCTCAGCGCAATCATGCATACCGCCGAGCAGCTGGCCGCCGGCAACCACACGCGTCTGGAAGATCATGCGCCGCAGGCCATGGAAACGGTGCGCCGCGTCGTGCGTCGACGCGTGCCGCGCCTGGATGCCGTAGCGGAGACCGTTCCGGAAGCGGGTGTGACCGATGCGCATACGGCCAAGGCCGGGCACGCACCGGTTGAGGCCGAACACGCGATCGCGATGCCGGTGATGCCGCCGGTGGATCCGGTATTGCTGGAGATTCTGCGCAGCGAAGTCGCGCAATACCTGCAGACCATTCGTGCCGCCATCCAGCGCAGCAAGAACGAATTGCCGATCAGCGAAGAGTTGCTGCGCGCCGTGCACACCCTGCATGGTGCGATCGCGATGGTCGACATTCCGCTGCTGACGCAGCTGCTGTCGCCGCTGGAAGGGTTGTTCAAGCGTCTGCGTGCGGCCAATCTGCCGCTGTCCTCCGATGGCGTGCACCTGCTTGGCCAGTCGGTCGACGTGGTCGATCATGTGATGGGCCAGTTCGATGTCGCCGAGCCGCAGCTGCCAAACGCGGATGCGCTCACCGCGCAGATCATCGAGATGCGTGACCACTACCCTGAGTCGCAAGTGGCGCACGTGGTGTACGAGCCGCACGTCGATGAGGTGGAGGCCACGGAAACCGCTGTCACGTCGAGTCATGCCGATGCCGACGAAGATGGCATGGCAGCCTCGCTTGACGCCAGCATGCTCAAGGCCACCGCCGTTCCGGCGCATGAGCCATCCGCGGAGCCGTTGTCCGATGCAGGTCAGCCGGTGGAGGTCCATCCGGAAGATGCACACCATGCCGAGGTGGCGGCCGCATTGGTAGCTGCACTTGGCGCATTTGAACCCGCAGAAGCCAGTGCAGCGCGTGCAGCCGAAGAGCGGCAAGTCGCCGCAGAGAAGCTGGCAGCCGAGCAAGCCGCCGCGGAGCGGGCTGTCGCCGAGAAGCTGGCTGCCGAGCGCGTTGCCGCGGAGCAGGCTGCCGCTGAGAAGCTGGCTGCCGAGCAAGCCGCCGCGGAACGGGCTGTCGCCGAGAAGCTGGCTGCCGAGCATGCTGCCGCGGAACAGGCTGCCGCTGAGAAGCTGGCTGCCGAGCAAGCCGCCGCAGAGCGGGCTGTCGCCGAGAAGCTGGCTGCCGAGCACGCTGCCGCGGAACAGGCTGCCGCCGAGATACTGGCCGCCGAGCATGCTGCCGCGGAACGGGCTGCCGCTGAGAAGCTGGCGGCCGAGCACGCTGCTGTGGAGCAGGCTACTGCCGAGAAGCTGGCAACCGAACATGCTGCTATCCATGACGAAGCGTGTGAGGCCGATACGGAAGCAGCGCCAGAGGCCGCCCATGCCTTCGCCGGTGCCGGTCATATCGATGCCGATCTGCTGGAAGTATTCATCGACGAGGCACGCGAGATCCTCGATCACGCCGACGGTGTGCTGGCGCAATGGCATGCCGAGCCGACCCAGTTGTCCCATGTAGCCGAGCTGCAGCGCGATCTGCATACGCTCAAGGGCGGCGCGCGGATTGCCGGACTGGTGTCGGTGGGCGATCTCTCCCATGCGATCGAGACCTTGCTCGAAAAACCGATCCGCGATACGGCAAGAACCGGCACGCTGATCACGGCAATGGAAGCGAGCTTCGACCAGCTGCACTCGCTGGTGCAGCAGATATCGCAGGGCCAGACGCCTAGCTACCCGCAGGCCACGATCGATCACCTGCTGGCGCTGGCCGGCGCAACGATCTTGGCCGACGACGCCATGCTGGCCGCGGTGGCCATGCCGACGCAGGCGGCGCTCGCCGCCCCGGTGCGGGCCACGCCGCCGCTGGCGACGTCCACGCCGATCAATGCTCTCGATCTGCCCGAACTGTTGCCGGAGATGGAGGAGGAAGTACGCTCCTCGCAGGAACAGATCCGCGTTCGCGCCGATCTGCTCGACAGCCTGGTCAACCATGCCGGTGAAGTGGCGATCTACCGTTCGCGACTGGAGCAGCAGGTTGCCGGCTATCGCTTCAACCTGGTCGAGCTGGAACAGACCGTGGCACGTCTGCGCAGCCAGTTGCGCATGCTGGAAATCGAGACCGAGGCGCAGATCATCGCGCGCTTCCAGCGCGAGCATCGCGAAGCAGGCCTGGCCGCGTTCGATCCGCTCGAGCTCGATCGCTACTCGCAGTTGCAGCAGTACTCGCGTGCACTGGCCGAGTCGGTATCCGATCTGGTGTCCATCCAGAACATGCTGGACGAGCTGACCCGTCAGGCCGAGACGCTGCTGATCCAGCAGTCGCGGGTCAGTACCGAACTGCAGGACGGTCTGCTGCGCACGCGCATGCTGCCGTTCGACACGATGGTGCCGAACCTGCGCCGCACCCTGCGCCAAGCGGCGCAGGAGCAGAACAAGCACGCCCAGCTCTATGTGGACGGTGCGCACGGCGAAATGGATCGCAACCTGCTCGACCGCATCAAGGCACCGTTCGAGCACATGCTGCGCAACGCGATCGCGCACGGCATCGAAACTCCGGCGGAGCGTCGCAATGCCGGCAAGCCTGGCGAGGGCTCGGTGCACATCCATGTGGCGCGCGAAGCCACTGAGGTGGTGATTCGGGTCAGCGACGATGGTCGCGGACTGAACCGGGAGGCGATCCGCAAGCGCGGCATCGAGCGCGGACTGCTACGTGCCGAAACCAAACCGACCGACAACCAACTGCTCTCGCTGATCACCCAGCCGGGCTTCTCCACCGCCAGCAAGGTCACCCAGCTCGCCGGCCGCGGCGTCGGCATGGATGTGGTGGCGAACGAGATCAAGCAGCTCGGCGGTTCGCTGTCGATCGAGTCGGACGAAGGCAAGGGCACTGCCTTCGTGCTCCGTCTGCCATTCACCCTTGCGGTGACCCAGGCCATCCTGGTGCGCATCGGCGAGGCGACGTTCGCCATCCCGATGACCTCGGTACAGGGTGTGGCGCGGGTCAATCCGGACGAACTGGCTGCACTGCTGGCCGAAGACGAACCGACATTCCGCTACGGCCACGAGGAATACGGCATCCATGATCTCGCCGAGTTGCTGGGCTTGCCGCCGGGCGTGCCGGCCGAAGACGAGCAGCAACCGCTGCTGCTGACCCGCGCAGGCGATCTGCGTGCGGCGATCCGCATCGATGCGGTGCTCGGTTCGCGCGAGATCGTGGTCAAGTCGGTCGGCCCGCAGATCAGTTCGGTGCCCGGCCTGCTCGGCGCGACGATCATGGGCGACGGCTCGGTGCTGATCATTCTGGATCTGGCGCCGCTGGTCCGTCACGGCATCATCCGCCGCGATCAGCGTCTGTCCGAAGGTCTCAGCGCGGTGCAGACACCGGTTGTCGAGGAAGTGCTGGTACGGCCGCTGGTGATGGTGGTGGACGACTCGATCACCATGCGCAAAGTCACCAGTCGCGTGCTGGAGCGTAACGAATACGAGGTCAGTACGGCCAAGGACGGTGTCGATGCGCTGGAGAAACTGCACGAGCGCGTGCCGGATCTGATGCTGCTCGATATCGAGATGCCGCGGATGGACGGCTATGAACTGGCCACCCACATGAAGGCCGATCCACGGTGGCGCGACGTGCCGATCATCATGATCACCTCGCGCAGCGGCGACAAGCATCGCCAGCGGGCTTTCGACATCGGTGTCGATCGCTACCTCGGCAAGCCGTATCAGGAAGCCGAGCTGCTGGTGCAGATCAGCGAAGTGCTGGAGCAGCATGCGGTGGAGCCGATTCATGACTGATACGGCACCGTCGGTCGCCCTGCTGTTCGACGACACGGAACTGGTTGGTCAGTTGCGCGACGCGCTGCATGAACGCGGCGCACGGATCGTCCACGAAGGGGGCGTGTCCAGCCTCAGCCGCGTCTTGCTGCAGCAGGTGGGTGTCGATGTGCTGGTGGTCAATCTGGACGACAGTGCCGACGACGCGCTCGATCAGCTGTACGAGGTGATCGACGGCGATCGGCCGCGAGTGGTCTTCAACGATGCGCAAG
>DASZCB010000668.1:0-2146 GCA_035943575.1 Rhodanobacter sp.
GGCTCCAGCGCGCGGCGATCGAACGGGCACAGCGTGAGTGTCTCGAACGCGTGGAATTCGCCGAACTCGGTTTGCTCGGCGGCCACCACCACCACCAGATTCTCATGGCGGATGCCGTGCCGGCCGGGCTTGTACAGGCCCGGCTCGATCGAGCTGATCATGCCCGGCTCCAACGCCACCAGCGCACCGCCGGCGACCGGTGGGCGGATCGAATGCGGGCCTTCGTGCACATTGAGGAAGTAGCCCACGCCGTGACCGGTGCCGTGACCGTAATCCATGCCGCTGGCCCACAACGGCGCACGCGCCAGCGCATCCAGTTGCGGGCCGCTGGCGCCTTTCGGGAAGCGCGCGCGTGACAGCGCGATCATGCCCTTCATCACCAGCGTCGCGTCGCGTCGCTGCTCCGGCGTGGTCTCGCCGAGCGCCAGCACGCGGGTGATGTCGGTGGTGCCGCCGAGATACTGGCCGCCCGAATCGATCAGCAGTAGTCCCTTGGCTTGCAGCGTACTGTGCGACTCCGGTGTGGCCCGGTAGTGCGGCAACGCACCGTTCGCCTGATAGCCGGCGATGGTGGCGAAGCTCTCGCCGACGTAGCCGGGCTGCGCCGAACGTTCCTCGTACAGCAGCGCATCGACATCCAGTTCGGTCAACGTCATGCCGGCGGCGAGGCGCTGCTCCAGCCGGCGGAAGCCGCGCACCAGCGCGGCGCCGTCGCGGCGCATCACCTCGCGGATATGGTCGAGCTCGGTGGCATTCTTGATCGCCTTGAACGCGGTAGTCGGGTTTGCAGCCTCGATCCGGCTGACCGCGGGCGCAATCGCCGCGGCGATGGAACTGACTACCCGGCCGCTGTCCAGTAGCAGGCGGTCGGCGGCCCCAAGTTCATGCAGGGTCGAAGTGATCGAGGCATAGTCGGCGATGCCGATGCCGTCGGCGGCCAATGCGGCGACCAGCGCATCGCTGAGTTTGGCGCGGTTGACGAACAAGGTGGCGCGGCTGTCCGCCTGCACCAGCAGATGGGCGAGGAATACCGGATTGCATTCGACGTCGCTGCCGCGCAGGTTGGTCAGCCAGGCGATGTCGTCGAGGCTGGACAGCAGATGATGGCTGGCGCCCAGTTTGTGCATCGCCTTGCGCAGGCGTCCGAATTTATCGGCGCGCGGAATGCTGGCGTAGGCCGGATCATGGGCGATCACCGGCGCCTGTGGCAGCGCGGGGCGATCCGGCCAGATCATGCCGGGCAGGTCCAGGTCGGTGCGCAGGCTGGCGCTGATGTCGGCCAGTCGCCGCTCGATCTGCCGCTGGGTGGTCAGCGCAAGGCTGTCGCCCGCCGTGGCCAGCACGTCACCGGCGTGCAGATGCTGCTGCAGCCATTCCAGATGTTCGGCCACATGCGGCACGCGCAGCTTCATCAGGCTGACGCCGCTGCCCGCCAATTGTTGTTCGGCCTGCGCGAAATAGCGCGAGTCGGTCCACAACCCGGCGTGCTCGCGGCTGACAATCAGCGTGCCGGCCGAGCCGGTGAAGCCGGACAGCCACGCCCGCGCCTGCCAGTGCTCAGGCAGGTACTCGGACAGGTGCGGATCGGCGCTGGGGACGAGTACGGCGGCGACGCCATGCTGTTGCATGGCGGCGCGCAGAGCGGCGAGACGGGCGGGGATGGGGTTGTTCATCCGGGCATGCTAGCAGGCGATCAGCGGCGGTTTCATCCATCGCGACGGCCCCGGAAATGAACCAAAACAGAGAATTCTCTGTTGCCATCTCGCAGTGGGACGCTTCTGCAGCTAAAATGCCTAATTTCCAGCACGGCTGCTTTCCATGACCCCCCTGATTTTCGTCACCGGCGGTGTGGTGTCCTCGCTTGGCAAGGGCATTGCTGCGGCGTCGCTCGCTTCCATTCTCGAAGCGCGCGGGCTCTCGGTCACCATGATGAAGCTCGATCCCTACATCAATGTGGATCCGGGCACGATGAGTCCGTTCCAGCACGGCGAGGTCTATGTGACCGACGACGGCGCCGAGACCGACCTCGACCTCGGTCACTACGAGCGCTTCGTGCACACCCGCCTCACCGGCAAGAATTCGATCACCACCGGCAAGATTTACGAGAGCGTGATCCGCAAGGAGCGCCGCGGCGACTATCTCGGCG
>DASZCB010000669.1:0-6353 GCA_035943575.1 Rhodanobacter sp.
ATGTGGTGCATAGGGCCGGTCGCGGATCGGGATCGCTTTTTACCGACCAAGCCTGGGTTCCATCGCCGGGCGTGCCCCGCCACATCATGGAATCGGAGAGGATGAACTATCGGAATATCCAAGGACTTCGGGCGATTGCCGCCCTGATGGTTTTTGCAAGCCATATGTTCTGGGACATCATTCCCATGCGAACACATTGGGCAAAGCCCTATGTCGCGGCCATCGGTCCATCCGGAGTTGATATCTTTTTTGTGATATCGGGTTTCATCATCTACAACGTCGCCAAGCGATCGGCGGCGCAGGTGGACACCGTGGGCCGTGGCCGCGCGATCTACGAGTTTGCCATGAAGCGGATCATCAGAATCTATCCGCTCTATTGGATCGCGTTTGGCGCGGCTGCTCTGATCATGATCTGGGTTCCACTGCCTGCATCGTTTGTGAAAAAGCCTCAGCTTGAGCTCTTCTTCCTCATCGACGGCATCCCCAATTTTCGCGTCCAGGCCGCGTGGACGTTAACCTTTGAAGTCTATTTTTATGCTGTAACGGCGCTGAGCATCTTTCTTTTCCCAAAGAAATTCTTTGCGGGGCTGCTCATCTGGTTTGCAGCTGTCGGCTTTGCCACCATGCTCGGGGCGATCTTCAATCTGTCTATTCTCTTGAACTATGCATTCGCTCCGATATTGCTGGAGTTCCTGCTAGGCATCGTTATCGGACTTCTCATCGAGTGCGGCCAAAGTCGCTTCTACGCCGCGTCCATATGCATTGGCGTTATCTGGCTTTTTTTCGGAGCAATCGAGTTGCACCACGATGGAGGTCGAGCGGCGCAATGGTATCTGTTGCGATTGGCGTGCTGGGGATTTCCCGCCGCCCTAATCGTCTATGGGACGCTCGCGCTTGAACTGCGAAATGTCTGGATCATGCCGAGAATTTTGCAATACCTGGGTGATGCTTCGTTCTCGATATATTTGTGGCACGCCATCATGTTCATTGGTGTTGCCGCAGTATTTGAGCATCTCGGATGGGTAGGGGTCGTTGATCGATCTCTGCTTGCCACACTCATGGGAATCATCGGATTGGGGACCGGGCTGCTTAGCTATCACTTCCTGGAGAAGCCATCGCTCAAGTTGCTTGGGGAATACTTCATAGGACGAGGCGTCCCATCCCATTCCATATGCTCTGGGATTCCCTGATCCTCTAGGGCCCAAGCGCTGACCTTCGGTGCTACGTGAGTGCTACATAGCCATGCGGAGACGTGGCAAAAGCCTTGCCCCACGAGGCTTCGACCGCTGGACGGGATGGATGGGCGCGGATCGGCGCCCACGTGAGGAGCTCAGAGCGGCATTTGCCGGGCCATCCGTTCGAACCGCACCACGCCGATGCGCACCGCCACGGCCGTCAGTGCGGCCATGACCACGAGCACGGTCAGGTGCAGGAAGAAACAGGCGATGGCGCCCCACACCGCGACCACGAAAAGATCGTGCAGCAGCCAGCTCCAGGCTCGTGGCCGCGGCACATCCGGCGCCAGCTGACCGACGAAGGCGGCGTAAGCCCAGCTCAAGGCCAGACAGACATGGATGGCTATCAGCGTCAGCGCGTAGATCACCATGCCATCGGTGGAGCTCACGCCACCTTCGCCGGTGACCATCACCCGAATCATTACTGGCACCAGCGCGATCAGGGCGAGCAGCACCAGACTGATCAGCGTCAGCGTATTGTCCACGCGGCGCAGATGCGTCAGGGTGCGGCGATGACGCAACCACACGCTGCCGATGATGAAGAAGCTCAGGAAATACGTCAGCAGCGGCATGCCCCAGATCTGGGCGAGCGTCTGGCCCGGATGCGCCTCCGGTTTCAGCTCTACCGCCGACAGCGTCAGCGCGATGGCGAACACGCCGTCGGAGAGCATCACCAGCCGGTCGAAATGGCGCTGGTGGACGTGATGTTCCTTCACTGGCAGCGACGTGTGCGATTCCACGTTTCGTTCTCCGGGTTGGCTGCGCGCATGATGCCCGAGAACGCAGTGGGCGTCGCGGTCCGCCACGACGGACGGCGACATCTTGAATCGCGTAAAATGGTTTCGCCGCCGCGCCCTGCACACGGCACTCACCAGGTTCACCGACCCACGCTCTCCCGCATGAGCCTTGCTGCCGTCACGATGCGGCACGTTTTCCCCGACACGCAATCCGAGACGACGACATCATGGTGGCATTCGCGACCGAGCACGTGATCGACGTGCAGCACTGGAACGACACACTCTTCAGCTTCCGCACCACGCGCGATCCGGGCTTCCGTTTCGACAGCGGCCAGTTCGTGATGATCGGGCTGGAAACGGACGGTCGTCCGCTGATGCGTGCGTACTCCATCGCCAGCGCAAACTGGGAAGAGCACCTGGAGTTCTTCTCGATCAAGGTTGCCGATGGCCCGCTAACTTCGCGTCTGCAGCACATGCAGCCCGGCGACCCGCTGATCGTCACGCGCAAGCCCACCGGCACGCTGGTGCTGAACGATCTCAAGCCTGGCAAACATCTCTACCTGCTCGGCACGGGTACCGGGCTGGCGCCGTTCATGAGCATCATCCGCGATCCAGACACCTACGAGCGCTTCGACAGGATCGTGCTGGCGCATGGCGTGCGTCACATCAACGATCTCGCCTACGCCGAGTACCTTGAACATGAACTACCGCAGCACGAATACCTTGGCGAATTGGTGCGCGAGAAACTGATCTATTACCCCACGGTGACACGCGAGCCATTTCGCCATCGCGGCCGCATCACCGACGCGATCGTCGATGGCGTGATGAGTGACGCGATCGGCCTGCCGCCGCTGAACCCCGCCACCGACCGCGTGATGCTGTGCGGCAGCCCGGTAATGTTGGATGACCTGTGCACCCTGCTCGACGGCCGCGGCTTCCATGCCTCGCCACGCACGCGCGAACCGGGCGACTACGTGATTGAACGGGCGTTCGTGGAAAAGTGAGCATGGAGATGTAGCGGCACAGCACCGGCAGGCATGGACTGGCGCAATCCGCGCACTCCTGAAATGCTGCCGGCTACGGCCGGGCTGCTCCGGCGACCGGAAGCCCTGTTCATGGACATCGCTCTGTACGCACTTGCCGCGCTGTTGATCATCGGCGGTCTGGTCGGTGCCGTGCTGCCGTCGCTGCCCGGTATCCCGATGATCTTTGGCGGCATCTGGCTGGTCGCGGCGGTGGACGATTACCAACACCTCGGCCTGTGGCGGCTGCTGATCATCGGTGCACTGGGTACTGTCGGGGTGATCGTGGATTTCATCGCCAGCACGCTCGGCGCCAAACGCGTCGGCGCCAGCAGACTGGCCTTGTGGGGCGCCAGTCTGGGGACCTTGGTCGGGATGTTTTTCGGTATCCTCGGCCTACTGTTCGGGCCGTTCCTCGGCGCGCTGGCCGGTGAACTGGCGTCCGGCACCAGCGTGCTGCGTTCGGCACACGTCGGCATCGGCACCTGGCTCGGCCTGCTGTTCGGCACGCTGATCAAGCTGGTGCTCTCATTCGTGATGGTGGGTCTGTTCGGGCTGGCGATGCTGTTCGGCTAGGCGGTTCGGCCCGCAGCCGCAGGCGTGGACCGCCCCGACCTTCGGCACATGGCGTACCTGGCGACACCCGTCTAGGGTGGCCCATCCTAGGAAGGAATCACCTCATGTCCAGACGCCTCGTTGTCGCCCTCGCCGCAGCCCTCGCCGCCGCGGGATCAGTGCATGCCCAGACCGCACCGCCAGCATGGATTGCACGCAGCGATGCCAATTCGAAAATCCTGCTCGACGAGACCGTGCGCTTCAGCCCGGAATCGGCATCGCAACTGGGCGTAACCGGTTACGACGACAAGGTGGCTGACCTCAAGCCGGGCGTGGACGAACGCTCGCGCGCTGCGCTGGTCGCCGTGAAGGCGAAGTTTGAGACGCTGCTGGCTGCGGAGAAGGACATCAATGTACGGCAGGACCTGCAGATCCTGATCAAGGCCGCCGATGAGCAGATCGAGGGTATCGACCTCAACCGGAAATACCTGCTGCCCTACAACGACGTCGGCCAGCTGATTTTCAGCGGTGAGTTTGGACTGCTCAAAGATGACGTCGCCGCCTCGCGCCGTCCATCCGCGTTGAAACGACTGCAGTGCTACGTCGGCAAGGCGCCGGGCTGCACTCCCATCACCGACCTGGCCAAGGCGCAGACCACCGAGCGGCTTGGCGACAAGACGTTGCTCGGCCCCTACAAGGGTGAAGTGGAGCAGAAGCTGGCCAACACCCGGCGCTATGTCGACGGCATCCGCCAGTTGTTCGCCAAGTACAAGCTGGACGACGCCGACGGCAAGATCGCACTGGATGCACTCGATGCGCAGCTGAAGGCATACGACAGTTGGGTTCGCAGCACCGTGCTGCCACGCGCACGAACCGATTTCCGCCTGCCCGAGCCACTGTACGCGTACAACCTCAAGCAGGTCGGCATCGACATTCCGCCGCAGGAGCTGATCCAGCAGGCGCAACTGGAGTTCGTCGAGCTGCGCGGCATGCTGCAGGTGCTGGCGCCGACCGTGGCGAAGGCCGAAGGCATCGACGCTACCGATTACCGCGACGTGCTGAAGGCGCTGAAGAAACAGCAGCTGGGCAAGAACCAGGTGGTGCCGTGGTACCACGAGGTGCTCGGGCGCATCGAGCAGATCATCCGACGCGAACACATCGTCACCCTGCCGCAGCGCAAGATGCAGATGCGCCTGGCCTCGGAGGCCGAGGCGGCGCAGGTACCGGCGCCGCACATGGATCCGCCGCCGCTCGTCAGCAACCACGGCGAGCAGGGCACCTTCGTGCTGACCATGGGCAATCCGTCGGTCAGCGCCGATGGAAAGCCGGGCGATCAGAGCCAGGCCTATGACGACTTCACGTTCAAGGCTGCCGCGTGGACGCTCACTGCACACGAGGGCCGGCCGGGGCATGAGCTGCAGTTCGCCGCGATGGTCGAGCGCGGCGTGTCGCTTGCGCGCAGCCTGTTCGCGTTCAACAGCGTCAACGTGGAAGGCTGGGCGCTGTACTCCGAATCGGAGATGCTGCCGTACGAACCGCCAGCAGGTCAGTTCATCGCCTTACAGAATCGGCTGATGCGTGCAGCGCGTGCCTGGCTCGACCCCATGCTCAACCTGGGCTTAATCACGCCTGAGCGTGCCCATGACGTGCTGGTTCATGACGTCGGCATGTCCGAGGCACTGGCACGGCAGGAGATCAATCGCTACACGTTCGAATCGCCCGGCCAGGCCACCTCCTATTTCTACGGCTACATGCGCCTGCAGCAACTGCGCCTGCAAACCGAGCAGACACTTGGGCCGGCGTTCGACCGGATGGCATTCAACGATTTCGTGATCGGCCAGGGCCTGCTGCCACCGGAACAGCTGGCCGAAGCGGTGCGCACGCAATTCGGGCCAGCCCGACGGAAGCCCTGATCGATCTTACACGCGGCGATGGGCCGGCGCCGCTCGCGTACTGGCGCGGCGTCAGCGATGGCGCGACGGGGACACTCCAGCGGACCGCCGGCTCGTCGCAGCTTGCGCACTCTTTGCCAGCCAACTGGCAAGTTGCACGGTATCGCGGCTGAGCGGTGCGGGCAGCACGATGTAATACCGACTAGGCGCCGCACCCGGCTTGGCGATCAGCCTCGATGTCCCCGCAAGCCGCAGCAATGCCGGTTGATCGGTCGGAGCCAGCTTCAATGCCAGCCCGCCGGATGTCAGCCAGGCACACGGCTTTTCATCGAGGTACGCCATCAAGCCGCCGAACATCGGCTTGAAACGCAGATCATGCAGCTTGCCCAGATGCGCGGCCGCGTCCTCAAGTTCACCGCGCACGGCGTCGAGTGCCGCCGGCATGCTCATGCCCGTGCGTCGGGAATCACATACAGCAGCACCGCCAGGAAATGCAGCACGCTGCCGGCCAGCACGAACACGTGCCACAGCGTATGGTGGTACGGAAGCCGCCGCCACAGGTAGAACGGCACGCCCAACGTGTAGGCCAAGCCACCGGCAATCAGCAATACCGTGCCGCCGGTCTGCAGGTGTTCGCTGAGCGGCTTGAACGCGACCATGCCGATCCAGCCCATGCCCACGTAAAGCAGCACGGCCAGCTTGTGGTAGCGCTTGAGCAGACCCAGTTCCAGCGCGCTGCCGGCCAGCGCCAGCGCCCACACCGCCACGAACAGGCTCCAGCCCCACGCACCGGGCAACGCAATCAAGGTAAACGGGGTATAGGTACCGGCAATCAGCGCATAGATCGCGATGTGGTCGAGCGCGCGCAACGCCGGTTTGGCCGCGGCGACGGAAATCGAGTGGTACAGGGTG
>DASZCB010000670.1:0-3015 GCA_035943575.1 Rhodanobacter sp.
AGCCGTCCGAACTGCTCAAGCTGACGATGCCGATGATGGTCGCCTGGTATCTGCATCCGCGCCAGCTGCCGCCGAGCTGGAAGGACATTGCGGTGGTCGGTGTGCTGATCGCGATACCGGCCGCGTTGATCTTCAAACAGCCGGATTTGGGCACCGCCGTGCTGGTGACCGCGGCCGGCGCGTTCGCGCTGTTCCTGTCCGGCATGGCGTGGTGGCGCATCGGCGCGCTGGTGGCAGCGGTTGGCGGGATGATTCCGGTCGGCTGGCATTTCCTGCACCAGTACCAGCGCGATCGCGTGTTGACCCTGCTCAATCCGGAATCCGATCCGCTCGGCAACGGCTGGCACATCATCCAGTCGCAAATTGCCGTAGGTTCCGGCGGCGTCTTCGGCAAGGGCTGGCAGCACAGTACGCAGTCGCGGCTGGATTTTCTGCCCGAGCACACCACCGATTTCATCTTCGCGGTGTTTTCCGAGGAATTCGGTCTGATCGGCGTGTGCGCGTTGATCGCGCTGTATGCCTTCATCATCGGCCGCTGCCTGTGGATCGCGATGGAGGCAAAGGACACCTATTCGCGTCTGCTCGCCGGTGCGATCGGCATGAGTTTCTTCGTCTACGTGTTCGTCAACGGCGGCATGGTGGCCGGCATGTTGCCGGTGGTCGGCGTGCCGATGCCGATGATCAGTTACGGCGGCACCTCGGCGGTGTCGTTGCTGGTCGGTTTCGGCGTGCTGATGTCGATCCACGCCAACCGCAAGATGCACCTATGAACACGGCCGGCGCAGCGTCCGAAGTTGCCCGGGCGTGCGTGTTAGGCTTTCGATGACATCGTTTTCCGCGAGCGAAACCTCCACATGACAGCTACCCCAGCGCCGCGTCCGGCCCGTTTCCTCGCCATCCTCAGCTTGGCGTGGATGGGCGCGCTGACTCCGGCGCTGGCGGAGACGCATCCCGGTCAGGACGCACTGGTGCGCGAGGTAGCGCGCGATACCGGCAAGAGCCCGCAGGCACTGAACGCGCTGCTTGATGGTGCGAAGCAGCAGCAGAGCATCCTCGATGCGATCAGCCGCCCGGCAGAGGGCAAGCCGTGGAAGGATTACCGGCCGATCTTCCTGACCGACCAACGCATCGACGACGGCGTCGCGTTCTATCGCGAACACCGTGCGCTGCTGGAGCAGATCGGCAAGCAGTACGGCGTGGCGCCGCAGTACATCGTGGCGATCGTTGGTGTGGAGACGTTCTACGGTCGTGTCACTGGTAAGTACAAAGTGCTCGATGCGCTGGTCACGTTGGGCCTGTACTACCCGCCGCGAGCGACATTTTTTCGCAACGAGCTGAAGGCCTTGCTGGAACTCCCGGACAACCATCTGGCCGGCCCGCTGGACACGCTCACAGGCTCTTACGCCGGCGCACAGGGCTGGGGCCAGTTCATGCCCGACAGCATCCGCGACTTCGGTGTGGATGCTGATGGCGACGGTCACATCGACATGCAGAATTCGCTGCCGGACATCTTCGCCAGCGTCGCCAATTACTTCGCGAAGCACGGCTGGGTCGATGGCGGCCCGGTGGCGGCGCGTGCGCAGCCGGATGCGGCTGCGCGACCGGTCGCGGCGAAGGACGCCAAGCCACAGTGGCCGTTGGAGCAGCTCGAAGCGTGGGGCTACGCGCCGCTGCAACGGCTTTCGCCAGCAGAGCCCAGCAGCCTGCAGACGTTGCAAGGTCCGAACGGACCGGAGTACTGGTTCACCTTCCAGAATTTTTACGTGATCACACGTTACAACCGCAGTCCGTTGTATGCGATGGCAGTCGATCAGCTGGCTGCTGCCATCATTGCCGGGGTGGATCAGGCGGATGCCGCGCGATGAGGGCGAGGGGCGTTGCGCTGCTGATTGCGCTGATCCTGTTGGCTGGCTGCAGCGGTGCGAAGACGAGGCCTGCCCATCCCAGTGCTGCAAGCCGCCACGAACCGGGCCGCACCATCGTTGGCGACAGCCGCGATCGCGCGGACAGCTTCCGCGATGACCTCAGCAAGTCGCAAGGCAGCCGCTATCGCGACGACAGCGACAGCGTGCCGGGCGACGTACCCGACATCGGCAAGCTGGTCGAGCCGGTGCCGAAGGCCGAGCCGCGTTCGCTATATGGCAACAAGTCGCCGTACAGCGTGCTCGGCCACACGTACAACGTGCTGCCCAGCGCGCGCGACTACGACGAGCGCGGCATCGCCTCGTTCTATGGCAACAAGTTCCACGGCTACAAGACGTCCAGCCTGGAAACCTACGACATGTACGCGTTCAGTGCGGCCAGCACCACGCTGCCGCTGCCCAGCTACGCGCGTGTCACCAACCTGGAAAACGGCAAGAGCGTGATCGTGCGGATCAACGATCGCGGCCCGTTTCATCAGAACCGGGTGATCGACCTTTCTTACGCGGCGGCGGTGAAGATCGGCATTTGGCCCAAGGGTACCGGCCTGGTCGAGGTGCGTGGCATCGACCCCGGACACCCGGTGCAGGAACTGCCGCCGCCGGCTGTGGTCACAACCGGACACCCGGGGATCTACCTGCAGGTGGGCGCCTTCTCGGATGCGGACAATGCCGAGCGGCTGGCGCAGCGCCTGCGTCAGGCCAACCTCGGCGAAGTGCAGGTGATGGACGCCGACGTCAACGGTCACCGCGTGCGGCGCGTGCGGGTTGGGCCGCTGGCGGACGTGGATCGCGCCGATCAGGTCAGCACTCGGATCGAAGGCATGGGTCTGCCGCGGCCTCAGGTCGCGGTAGACTGAGCAGGATTTGCGCATCCCTTTTTAATCACTCGGCAGGTTTTTTTGCCGATATTCAGAGACTGGACTGAACGACCCGATGAAATTTTTCCGCCGTAGCCTGATTCCGTTCGCCGCCGCCGTGTTGCTGGTCGGTGTTGCCGTTGCCCAGACACCGCCGCGCCCGTCGTCCGTGCCGCGCCCGGTGGTGCCTGACGCGCCGGTACCGCCGCCGCCGGATGTGGACGGCAAGAGCTGGG
>DASZCB010000671.1:0-3075 GCA_035943575.1 Rhodanobacter sp.
CGATGGCGGGCGACATCATTGCGGTGCTCGGCGGTGCGCTCGAATCGACGGGCGTGGGTGAAGTGCCGGGTGCATTTCTCACGGGCCTTGGCATGCTCCTGGCGGCGCCGTTCGAACTGGTCGGCAGCATCGTCGAAGGCAACAAGGCGCAAAAGGAACTGCAGGAGGAGCAGGTCAAGTTCATGGAAGCCGCCGGCATCGACAAGGAGCAGGCCGAAGCGCTGGCGAAGGACGGCGATGCGATTAACCAGATGGCCGGACAGTTGAAGCTGACCCCGGAGCAGGCGCAGAAAGTTCTGGAGGATCATCCCGAAGCCTTCGGCGAGGGCAGCGGTTACGCGCAGGGCGTGATCGACGTGCTGAAGGCCTGCCAGGTGAATCCCGGCGACGTCGACGGCTTCCTCGATGCCCTGGCCAAGGACGATCCAAATTACGTCAACACGTTCTTCAACCAGCGCGTGGCCGCGGGCAGCAGCACCGCCTCGTCGCTGAGCAAGCAGGACAACCTTGCCGACCTCATCGGCGGCAGCGATCGTTATGCCAATACCAAGGCGTTCGTGCAGGCGCATTCGCCCGATATCTTCAGTGCCGACGGCGCGTCGCGCCGCCAGGCCGATCGCGACTACGACCTGGCGATGTCCTCGGCCTCGACGCAGCAGGAGCAGATCGGCAACCTGCTGAAGAGTAATCACGGCGTTGCATACCAGGCCGAAGTCATCAAGGTGATGAAGGACAACGGCACGCTGGACACCTGGGTGCAGCAGATCGGCACGCAGTACGGCTTCAATGGATGGCCGGAGGCGGCGAAGAGCGCCATCCAGGCGGCGCAGAACGCCGGTGTGCTGAGCGCCGATCAGACGCAGAAATACCTAGGCCAGCTAGGCTGATCCAGGGCTGCGCGACAGCCGATCGCCTCGGCTGTCGCGGACGCTCCGCCTTCGCGGACAGGCTATGGACGGCCAAAAGAAAAGGCGCCCGCCGGGCGCCTTTTCTTTCATCGGAGCAGCGGGTCAGGGGATCGATTCGAACAACCGGCGTGTCGCTTCACCGTCGCGGCGGCCCAGCTCGGCGGCCGCCGCTGCCAACCAGATGTCCGCACTGTTCTTGCCCTCTTCGCGAAGATGCTGCTTGTATTCTTCGGCGACGCACTCCATCGCCCTGGCGAGATCCTCTTTCCATTCGTCGTAGTGACGGATGAGCGCGCTTTCTTCGGTGCCGCTCAGCTGGGCTTCCTTGCCCCATGAGCCGACCATTTCGCGCCATTCCTGGCGGCCGTTATCGTGATCGTCGTTCACGCGCTGAATGCCCGGTCGTCGCTGAACACGCTCTTGAAGGCGCTTTCATAGGCCTTCTCGAAGGTGTCGCGCGCGTCGCCGGCCGGAAACAGCTTGGCGGCGAGCTGTTCGACCTGCTTGAAGAAGAAGTGGGTCACCTTGTCGAGAAGGTCGCCGATGAATCCCCCCGCAATACGGCCGAGAAAGCCACCGAGCGGGCCGCCGATCATGGCGCCGATGGTGGAACCCAGGGTGTTTCCGAGAAAGTGAGTGATACTGCCGAACAAGGACATGGTCTTCTCCCGTGGCTATTGAAGTGCCGGTTCGAACCGCCGTCGTTGTTCGGTCGACAACAAGCAGTTTCCGGCGCCGACGCCATGCCTGCCAGCTGGGAGTCTCCCTAGTGTGGGGATTTCCCTAGGCCCGCGCCCGTGCGGGCTCGGGCATCATGGTGACAATCACCGGAGGCATGACCCATGGTTCAACGGACATTCCACATCGGCCCGTACCCGTTCCGCGCGCGACGCATTGCGTTAGCATTTGTCGTACTTCTGGCAGCCGGCGGTCCGGCCTGGGCGGACGACTGCAAGAACGCCACCAGCACCGTGCAGATGAACGAATGCATGGTGCAGGGAGCCAAGGTGGTGGATGCGAAGCTCAACGAAACCTATCGCCGCGTGCTCGCCACCCTCGACGGTGCGGATGACGACGCGAAGCAATCGTATCCCGCCTCGACCAAGGCGGCGCTGATTGAAGCCCAGCGTGCCTGGGTCAAGTACCGGGACGCCGACTGCAAGGCCGTGTTCAACCGATGGAAAGGCGGCACCATCCGCACCGTGATGGAACAGGGTTGCATGAAAGACCGCGCCGAACAGCGCATCAAGGAACTCGCGGAGTTCCTGCAAAATCAATGACGCGGATGCAGACCTGGCTCGACGGAAATTTCTGGCTACGCCGCTGACCCGTGTAATCTTGGCAGCTGGCCGGTCTGCCGCGGAAAGCGGCAACCGGCGATTCCTTTCCGCTGCCGGTAATCCACTCCATGCAATCCATCGAAACCCTGATCGACGACGCGTTCGAGCGCCGCAATGAACTCGGCTCCACTGAAATCGAAACCCATCTCCGCCCTGCGCTGGGACAGGTGCTCGATCTACTCGAGTCGGGCGAACGCCGCGTCGCCGAACCCGACGGGCAGGGTGGCTGGACGGTCAACCAGTGGATCAAGAAGGCGGTGCTGCTGTACTTCCGCATCAACGACAACCGCGTGGTCGACGGTGGCCCGGCGCAGGCGTTCGACAAGGTGCCGCTGCGCTTCGCGCACGGCAACGACGCCGAACTGCAGCAGCTCGGTGCGCGCGTGGTACCTGGCGCGCTGGTTCGTCGTGGCGCACACATCGCGAAGGATGCCGTGTTGATGCCGAGCTACGTCAATATCGGCGCCTACGTCGGTGCCGGCAGCATGATCGATACCTGGGCCACGGTTGGTTCCTGCGCGCAGATCGGCGCAGGCGTGCACCTGTCCGGCGGAGTCGGCATCGGCGGCGTGCTGGAACCGCTACAGGCCAACCCCACCATCATCGAGGACAACTGCTTCATCGGCGCGCGCTCGGAGGTCGTCGAAGGCGTCATCGTCGAGGAGAACGCCGTGCTGGGCATGGGTGTGTTCATCGGCCAGAGCACGAAGATCTACGACCGGGCGAGCGGCGCGATCACGTACGGCCGGGTCCCCGCCGGATCGGTCGTCGTCAGCGGCAATCTGCCCGCCGCCGACGGCAGCCACGGTCTGTACTGCGCGGTGATC
>DASZCB010000672.1:0-3262 GCA_035943575.1 Rhodanobacter sp.
CAGCCGATCCAGCATGCCGTACTTCGACACGCCGGCAGTGCGCGGACGATGGCCCACCGGCACGCTCTGGCTCTGGAAACCGGCGCGCTTGACCAGCGCCGGCAAGTAGCGGTGCATGTGGTCGAAGTAGGGCAGCCGCAGGAACACCTCGCGCTCGAACAGCTTCAGTCCGCAGCCGGTATCCGGGGTGGCGTCCCGCAACATGCGTGAGCGCACCGCGTTGGCGACCTTCGAGGAAATGCGCTTGTTGAAACTGTCGCGGCGGGTAGTGCGCCAGCCGGCGAACAACCGCGTCTCCGCCGCCGCCGTGGCGCGCGCGGCGAGCAGTTTCGGGATGTCGGCCGGATCGTTCTGGCCATCGCCGTCCAGCGTGGCGATCCACGGCGACTGCGCCGCGCGCACACCGTTCCATACTGCCGTGCTCTGTCCGCTGCGGGTGACGTGATGCAACACACGCAACTCCGGATGGACGGCCTTCTGCGCAGCCAGTACGGCGCGGCTGTCGTCGCTGGAATCGTCGTCGACGTAGACGACTTCGTAGTCGACCTTGCCACGCAGCGCGATGGCGATCTCGGCGAGCAGCGGCGGGATATTGTCGCGCTCGTTGAAGACGGGGACGACCACAGAGAGCTGGGGCATGATGGTGAATCCACGGAAGCAGCTGGGCATTATCGCCCATGCGTTACGCCGCGACGAGTCCGTGGGCTAAGCCTGCCCGCGGAAATCTCTGGATCCCGCGCGGTGCGGGCACGTCGCCAGTCCGTGCGAACGTGCTCGCACCCACGCGCGGATCAGCGCATGCCGCCCGAAGCGAGCAGGGTCTCGCCGGTCATCCAGCCCGCATCGGCAGAGGCCAGGAAGACTGCGATCGTCGCGATGTCCTCCGGCTGACCCAGGCGTCCCAGCGGGGTCTGCGCGACCATCTGCTTCTCCATGTCGCTGCCGATCATGCCCATCGTGTGGGTGCCCTCGGTTTCCACGCCGCCCGGATTGATCGAGTTCACGCGGATCTTGCGCGACCCCAGCTCCTTCGAATGCACATGCGTGATGACGTCCACGGCGCCCTTGGTAGCGGCGTAGACGGTCGAACCGGGCAGGCCCAGCCGGGTTACCACCGAGCTGATGTTTATGACGCTGCCGCCGTGGTCACCGAAATGCTTCGCGGCTTCCTGGGTGGCCAGGATCAGGCCGAGCACGTTGGTGTTGAAGTGGCGGTGGAATTCGCTCTCGGTGATGTCCTCGAGCGGAGCGAACTGGTACACGCCCGCGTTGTTCACCAGCACGTCGAGCGTGCCGAACGCCTTTTTCGTCTCGGCAAACAGGCGCCGCACGTCAGCCGCCTTCGAGACGTCGCCTTGTACCGCGATCGCCTTGCCACCGCTGTCGGTGATCTCGGCCACCACGCGATCCGCGCCCTCCCGGCTGGAGGCGTAATTCACCACCACCGCCGCGCCGGCCGCGGCCAGGCCCTTCGCGATTCCTGCGCCAATGCCTTTCGAAGCGCCTGTCACTACTGCCACTTTGCCTGTCAGCTTGCTCATCTGTGTTCTCCGGTTCGACTGGATTTCAATTAGATAATTGTCTAACTGTCGAACCGATAAGGGGGCACCGTGGCTCCATTTCAATGGCACCCGGTCAGATTTTTGCGAGTTGCTCCAGATAGGCGTGCAGCACGTCGCGTTGCAGCACGAGATTGGCGAACTTGCCGTCGCGCACGATCTCGATCAGGCCAGCGATTTCCAGCTCTTTCAGATGATGCGACATCGTGGCCGCGCTGACCCCATGCGTTTGCTGCAGGCAACTGCACGGCGTCGGCGCGCTGTTCTCGCCGATCTGTTTAAGCAGGCGGTAACGCCGCGGCTCCGCCAGCGCACGGGCGATCAGGGAAAACTGCTTTTCGGTCAATCGCATTGGCTTGGCGGCGGCCATGCTGGGCTGCTCAGCGGATCTTGCCCAGGATGCCGTCCAGCTCGTCGTTGCTGTGATAGTGGATCACCAGCTTGCCGCGGCCGCCGCGACTGTGGGCCAGTTCGACCCGGGTGGCAAAGCGTTCGCTGAGCTGGCGCTCCAGGTCGGCGATGTTGGCGTCGCGTGGTGGCGTGCTGCTCTTCGCCTTGCCCTTCGGCGCCTGCTGCGCACGGCGCGCTGCCTCTTCCAGCTCGCGCACGCTCCAGAAGTGACGCGCCGCCTCCAGCGCCAGGCTTTCGGCGTCGCGCTCAGGCAGGGTCAGCAGGCAGCGGGCATGGCCCATCTCCAGCTTGCCTTCATCGAGCAACTTCTTGATCGAAGCGGGCAGTTCGGTCAGCCGCAGCAGGTTGGACACCGCGGCGCGCGAGCGGCCGACGGCATCGGCTGCCTGCTGGTGGGTGAGGTCGAAATCGTCGATCAGTCGTTTCAGCGCGTCGGCTTCTTCCAGCGGGGTGAGGTCCTGGCGCTGGATGTTCTCGATCAGCGCCATCGCCGGCACCGCCGCCTCTGGCACGTTCTTCACCAGCGCCGGCATCTCGGCCAGCTGGGCGCGCTGCGCGGCGCGCCAACGGCGCTCGCCGGCGATCAGCTCGTAGCTGTTTTTGCCGATCTCGCGCACCACCACGGGCTGGATCAGGCCCTGCGCCTTGATCGACGCGGCCAGCTCGTCCAGTGCCTCGTCGTTCCAGTGCCGGCGCGGCTGGTACTTGCCTGGCTGGATCTGCTGGATCGGCAGCATGCGCAGCTCGCCTTCCTGCGCGATCACCGATGGCGAAGCGTCACCGTCGCCGCCAAGCAGAGCATCGAGCCCGCGTCCCAATCCACGTTTTTTCGCAGCAGCCATGCTTATTCCTGATGGTTGGCGGCCGGCGCCTTGAGCGTCGGGCCGCTGTCGCCGTGCGCGGGTGCTGCCGCCGGCGGTTCAATATCGTCGACCGGATCGACGTGGTCGCTGCGCGTCAGCGCACGTTCGCGCCGGATGATCTCGCCGGCCAGGCCGATGTAGGCGATCGCGCCGCGCGAACTGCGGTCGTACAGATGGATCGGCTGGCCGTGGCTGGGCGCCTCCGCCAGGCGCACGTTGCGCGGAATGATCGAGCGCAGCACCTTGTCGCCGAAGTGCTGGGTGAGCTGGGCGGAAACCTCGTTGCCGAGGTTGTTGCGCACGTCGTACATGGTGCGCAGCAGGCCCTCGATCTCCAGTTTCGGATTCAGCCGGTGGCGCACCGCCTTGACCGTATCCAGCAGGCTGGACAGGCCTTCCAGCGCGAAGTACTCGCACTGCACTGGAATC
>DASZCB010000673.1:0-5963 GCA_035943575.1 Rhodanobacter sp.
AAGCCAGGCCGCACCCAAGGCAAACGGCAAACCCCAGCCAATCGCGAGCGCGACCCAGCGAATGGACGGCAGCGCGAAACCAAATGCTGCAAAGTTCTCCCCTCGTCGAACAAGCCCGAAGATGATCGCCAGTGCGAGACAGAGGCTGATGCCGATGATGAGCGTCAGCGCAACCGGCAGAGCGGGACGCAGCAATGACGTGGCGGCGAATGCAGGAACGTAGACCGCAAGCAGAAATGCCACGGCGACCGCGGCTGTTCGAACGCGATGCAGGTTCATCGAGTGCAGACTCGCAGCATGCGTAATGCGCCTGATCCTGGTGAGGTGCGGCATTCATTTTCATGCTATGCCACGACCATACCCGCGGCAACAGCGGGTTCAGGCCAGCGACTTCTCGTAGCGCCAGGCATGCGTGCCGTCCTGGTAGTAATGTGGGTAATGGCCGATGTGCCGGTAGCCGTGTCGTTCGTACAGACGCACCGCATTGGCGTTGTCATCGCGCACTTCCAGTCGTACCGCGTGGCAGCGGCGCTGCCGGGCGGCTGCTTCCACGGCGTTCAGCAAGGCGGTACCAACACCCTTGCCGCGCGCTTCCGGTTTGCTGGCAATCGAGTACAGCCGCGCCACGCGACTGCCCTTGCGGAAGAACACCACCGCGGTGCCGAGGAAGTTGCGGTGGTTGGCACTGGCCACCAGCACCAGCGCGGAGTCGCTGTCCAGATGACGGCGATATTGCTCGCGGCTCATGCGGTCGCTGTCGAAGGTGCGGTCCTCCAGCGTCGCCAGATCATCGAGGTCGGATGTTTCGGCGCGGCGAACGCGTACGCTGGCGGTAGCGGGAGCGGGAGCTGGGTGCATGCCTGACTTGGGGATCCTGCGCTGCGCTTCGCGCGGCGTTGTGGGGCAGATGGGCGGAGTTATCGACACGCGCGGACTCTAGCAGCCGTTGCCGGCAAGAGCCCGTAGTTTTTGATCCGGATGGATGTCGTTTAGTCGAGCTTCAGCGCTTTCGCTTGTGCAACGCCGGCCCTGTGCCAAACTGCGCGACTTGTGTATTCCGCTCTGCTGCCGCAGGGCCTTCCCGCCGCAGCCGCATCGTCTGAGTGGTGTCATGACCCGTCTGGTCATCGTTGTCGAAAAAGCCTCCGACTGGAGTTCGTACTATCCCTCCGTCGACGTGATGAGCGCGATGGATTACCTGCGCGAGCCGGTCGGTGGCGACGACGAACGCACTCATGTGATCAACCTGTGCCGCAGCTACAAGTACCTCGGCACCGGCTACTACGTGTCGCTGCTGGCCGAGGCGCGTGGGCACAAGGTGATGCCGTCGGTGCGCACGGTGAACGACCTGCGCCGGCGCTCGCTGTACGGCGTGGACATCGACGACCTCAACCAGAAGCTGACGCATTTCCTGCCCGCCGGCGGTCGCGACACCACCGACTTCGGCATCCTGGTGTACTTCGGCGAGACCGCTTACCCGGCGCTGCAGGATCTGGCGCGGCAGGTGTTCGAGTCGTTCCCTTGCCCGCTGCTGCGCATCGAGTTCGAGCGCGACCGCGTGTGGCAGGTCAGTGCGATTAAGCCGGTCGGCCTGCAGACCTTGGACGATGCGCAGGAAGACGCGTTCGCCGAGGAGCTCGACCGCTTCTCCAAGAAGCTGTGGCGAAAGCCGCGCGCGCGCAAGCTGTACCGCTACGACATCGCGATGCTGGTCGATCCGGCCGAGCAGATGCCGCCGTCGAACAAGAAAGCGCTGAAGGCGTTTGTGGCGGCCGGCAAGGAGCTCGGCATCGAGGTCGACCCGATCGGCAAGAACGACTACCAGCGTCTGGCTGAGTACGACGGCCTGTTCATCCGCGAGACCACCGCCAGCGACAACCACACCTATCGCTTCGCGCACCGCGCGGAGAAGGAAGGCATGGTGGTGATCGACGACCCGACCTCGATCCTGCGCTGCACCAACAAGATCTTCCTCAACGACCTGATGGTGTCGCGCAAGCTCGCCGTGCCGCGCACCGAGATTCTCTACCGCGACGACAGCAAGGGCATAAAGGACGTCGTCGCCAAGCTCGGCTTTCCGATGGTGCTGAAGATCCCCGACGGCTCGTTCTCGCGCGGCGTGGTCAAGGTGGAAGACGAAGAGGCGCTGGCCCAGGCAGCCAGTGGCCTGTTCCAGCACAGCGCGCTGCTGCTGGCGCAGGAATACGTCTATACCGAATTTGACTGGCGCATCGGCGTGCTCAACCGTGAGCCGCTGTACGCGTGCAAGTACTACATGTCGCGCGGCCACTGGCAGATCTACAACCACGGGGCCAAAGGCACCGCGAAATCCGGCGGCTTCGAAACCATCGCGGTGAGCGACGCGCCGGCCGAAGTGGTCAAGCTGGCGCTGAAGGCGACCCAGCCGATCGGCGATGGTCTGTACGGCGTCGACCTGAAGCAGGTTGGCAGTAGGCCGGTGGTGATCGAAGTCAACGACAACCCGTCGATCGACGCCGGCGTGGAAGATGCGCATCTCGGCGATGATCTGTACCTGCGCATCATGCAAGAGTTCCTTCGCCGGATGGAGCGCAAACGGCAGGGCGTGGCGGGTTGACTGCAGGATTCCCTCTGCCTCAGAGCGGGGTCGCTCTTTGCCGGAAGCTCAATGCCACACCGCCGCGTGAAGCGTGCGCCGCCGCGGCTGGCGCAGTGCCAACAACTGACGCGGCAGCGTCGGCTCCAGCGTCAGCAGCACGACCAGTGGTGCGCCGAGCAGCCAGAACGCCGGCGTCCAGCCGAGCAGTTCGGTATGCAGCGGAATGAGTGTGGTCAGCAGCAACGCACTGCCGCCCAGCAGCCAAAGCATGGTGGCGCCAAACAGGCGTTGATGGTGCGGTGAAGGCAGGGATGGCGAGTGCATGGGTAGTGTCCTTGCGACGGTGATGGCCGCAGATTGCGCGGCATCCATCTCACAGACTGCGACCTACTGGCTGTAGAGCATCGAATAAGCGCAGCTTTCAGCTGCGACGAATCTTGCGAAGACCTCGGCTTGTAGAATGGATGCCAGCAACCATCCAGGAAATCCGCATGCCAGCCGCCCAGTTCGCCGTGTTTGGCCATCCGATCGGCCACAGCCTGTCGCCGCAGATCCATCGCGCGTTTGCGCAGCAGTGCGGCATCGAACTCGACTATCGCGCGATCGACGCGGCGCCGGCCGAGTTCGCCGCCGTGGTGCAACGCTTCTTTGCCGAGGACGGTCGTGGCGCGAATGTCACGCTGCCGCACAAGGCAGCGGCGTTTGCGCTGGCCGATCAGCGCAGCGCGTCGGCCACGCGCGTCGGCAGCGCGAATGTGCTGACCCGACTGGCCGATGGCCGGCTCGCGGCGCACAACACCGATGGTGCCGGCATGCTGCGTGACCTCACCGAGCGGCACCGCGTCGATCTGCGCGGCCATACGGCCTTGCTGCTCGGTGCCGGCGGTGCCGCGCATGGCGTGGCGTGGAATCTGCTGGATGCCGGCGTGGCGACGCTGACCATCGTCAACCGTTCGCCGGAAACAGCCGATGCACTGGCCGATGCGATCGGCGAACCGGCGCGCGCGCATACCCGTTACTGGGAAGACCTGGCCAGCATCGGCAGCTACGACCTGATCGTCAACGCCACCTCAGCCGGCGTGCTGGGTGTGTCGCTGCAACTGCCGTTCTCGCTGATCGGCGCGCGCGCGCTGTGCTACGACCTGTCCTACGGCGCCGCTGCCGGAAGCTTCCTGGCATGGGCAAAAACCGCCGGCGCGCGCTACGCGTTCGACGGCCTCGGCATGCTGGTGGAAACCGCCGCCGATGCGTTCGAGCTGTGGCACGGCCAGCGGCCGGATACCGAGCTGGTCTATCAATCCTTGCGGCGGCAGTCCGCTTGAGCATGCAGGCCTGCCGGGCCGGCTGCGGCGCCTGCTGCATCGCGCCATCGATCAGTTCGCCGATCCCAGGCATGCCAAACGGCAAGCCGGCCGGCGTGCGTTGTGTACAGCTCACCGAGGACAACCGCTGCGCGATCTTCGGCGATCCGCGGCGTCCGGCGGTATGCGCCAGCTTGCAGCCGGAACCGGCGATGTGCGGCGCGGATCGCGCGCATGCGCTGGCATGGATCACACGGTTGGAAATGGCGACCGCCGGCACTTGAATCGACGCCCTGCAACGGGGACAAAAATTTGGACGGCCATTTGTCCCACGCGAAACGGAGGCGTGCTAGCGTCGAAGGACAGGGGGCACCATCACGTGGGGATTCACACATGTTGCCGAAGGGGTTCATTCGTCGTGGCCTGGTATGTGCCGGGCTGTCTTTCGTGTTTGCCGGCAGCGCGTTCGGCGCAGCTGCAGACACCAGTCCGATCGGTTCGCGCAATGTCACGGTGGCCGATCCCACTGTGCCGCGTCCGCCGGGTACGCCGTGCGTGGTGCAGCTGTTCAACGGGGTGACCTTCACCGATTTCAACACGCGCCCGTATAGCTATGCACCGCCCACCGGCTGCGGCACGCACTGGGCCAAGGTGGTGCTGGAGGCGGACTTCTCGGTCACCGCCGGGCGCCAGTTCGACCGTACCGCCACATTGTGGCTGGGCGGTGTGAACCTGTACTTCGGCACCACCCAGGAGCCTTCGTCCACGGTTGCGCCGAGCTGGCACGTAGAGCGTGATCTCACTGACTACTCAGCCTTGCTGAGCCAGGCCGGGAACGGCCAGGCGATCATCGGCAACATCGTCAACGGCACTTATACCGGCGTGATCGGCGGTAGCGCGCGACTGCTGTTCTACCCGGCTTCGTGGAATGCACCCGCGGCGAAAGCACCCGATGCGATCTATCCGTTGGGCAGCGATATGGTGGGCAATACCGTCGCGCTGGGCAACTCCGGTAGCCAACTGGCGAAAGCGCTCAGTCTGCCGCGCAATGTCGAGCGCGCCTATCTCGACGTGTTCGTGCAGAGCCAGAACGCCGATGAATTCTGGTACACCTGCGTGCCTGACCAATATGCCGCCCAGGTACAGGAATGCGGCGGCGGCAATTTCCGCGAGGCCGAGGTCAGCATCGACGGTCAGCCGGCCGGTGTGGCGCCAGTGTATCCGTGGATCTATACCGGCGGCATGGATCCCTATCTGTGGCGGCCGACTCCCGGCGTGCAGACGCTGAATTTCATGCCGTACCGGGTCGATCTCACGCCGTTCGCCGGTGTGCTCAGCGACGGCGCGTCGCATCAGGTTGCGCTGAGCGTGGCCGGTGCCAACAACTATTTCTCCGCCACCGCCAGCCTGCTGGTGTATCTGGATGCGCACGCGCGACAGATCAGCGGACAGATCGAGCGCAACACGCTGGTCGGTCAGCCGCCGACGCCGACGATCAACGACACCCTGGTCACCGATGCCTCCGGCAATATCGCCGGCAACATCAACACCAACCTGAGCCGGCATTTCGTCATCCAGGGTTATGCCGACACCTCGCATGGCCGCGTGCACAGCAAGGTCGAACAGACGGTGAGCTTTGCCGACACGCAAGGCTTCACCATCAATGCCGCCACGTACCGCCAGGTGACCGACCAGCTCACTTCGGCCAACAGCGTCAGCCAGAGCAGCGTCGGCGGTTTCGTCATTGGCGAATACCGCGAGCAGGCGAACTACCCGCTGCATGTGGACTTCACCCAGCAGGTGGCTGCCGACGGTAGCTTCACGCTGGCCACCGCGGTGCACCAGGATTACGTGAAGCACGACGAGCACCAGTTGTTTGGCATCACGCTGTACTCGGCCAAGGTCAACAACACGGTGGACAGCGCCGATACGCTGAACTTCGACGCCAGCGGTAGCTTGACCAGCCATACTGGCCAGCAGAGCACGCAGGCGTTCGCGTTCCGCGATTCGCTGGGTGGCTGCTACCGCAGCAACGTGGGCACGCAGAGCGGCGTGGTGACCAGCTACAGCAGCGGCAACGGTTG